>NZ_JBELDZ010000010.1:0-45046 GCF_042094015.1 Aurantibacter sp.
CGGATCAATTTTTTTTAAAGTATTGACTAACTTTCTATGATTTTATAAACATAAAATATTTATAAAATGCGATCCGGACGGGATTCGAACCCGCGACCTCCGCCGTGACAGGGCGGCATTCTAACCAGCTGAACTACCAGACCGTTGCGTTATTGCGAGTGCAAATATAAAACCCTTTTTCTAACACGCAAAATAAAAATACATTTATTTTTAAAAAATCACTTCATTTTTTGTCGTTCGACCAAATAAGTTGACAAAATAGAGTCAAAATTCTGGTTTACATCTGCTAAAATATATTTTATATTATTCTGTCCACACTTTAGTCTAAAGTCATTAAAATATTTTTTTACTGTTTCTTGATACGTCTCTTTTATCTGATCCGCATATAAATCTATTTCTTCTCCTGTTTCAACATCAAAATAACGTTTTGGAGTATTCATAAAATCAAAATCCATTTCTTTGGCTTTATCCGTAACGTGGAACAAAATAACCTCATGCTTATTATATTTCAAATGCCTTAATGCTTCAAATAATTCTTCCGCTGTAGATGTGGTCTGAAATAAATCTGTAAACACAAATATTAATGAACGTCTGTGTATTTTTTCAGCTATTAAATGCAGATATTTGTATGTGTCTGTTTGCTGCTTTTCTGGTGTATTCACTAATAAATCATCCAATTGATTTAATAGTATATTATAATGTCTTTCGCTTCCTTTTTCTTGAGCGTAAAAATCATAAGTATTACTATAAACACTTAAACCAACAGCATCACGTTGCTTTTTAAACATATGCATTAAACTTGCACTTGCTAAAGCTGAAAAACCAATTTTATTTAAGTTTGCTATAGATTGTGTTTTTAGCTCTGGATAATGCATAGAACTACTGTTATCGATTACAATATGACATCGTAAGTTAGTTTCATCATCATAACGCTTAGTGTATAGCTTATCTGTTTTTGCAAAAAGCTTCCAATCTATATGTCGTGTACTTTCTCCTGGATTGTATATTTTGTGCTCTGCAAATTCTGCTGAAAATCCGTGAAATGGACTTTTATGCTTTCCAGAAATAAACCCTTCTACCACCTGCTTAGCTAAAAAATCTAAGTTTTTAAAACCACCTACTTTATTAACTTCATCTCTAATAACCATACAAGTATTGCTTATCCTAATAACTTACTTTAAACTTTGCGTAAAAAATCTTTATAACAAATCATTCAAAATAAGATTGTAAAACTTTTCTAAACTAAAAAAGGTTTACCATATAGGCAAACCTTTTTTAGTTTATATACTATAATTGACTATAATAATCCGTCAATTGCTTCTGCATAAGTGTTTTTTGGAGCTACTCCAACTTGACGTCCAACAACTTCTCCGTTTTGAAATACCAAAACTGTAGGAATGTTACGTACGCCATATTTTGCTGCGAATTCCTGATTTGCATCTACATCTAATTTACCAACAACTGCTTTTCCTTCGTAATCGTTACTAATTTCATCTATAATTGGTCCTACCATACGGCAAGGTCCACACCAAGCTGCCCAAAAATCAACCATTACTGGCTTATCGCTGTTTAATACTAATTCTTCAAAGTTTGCATCTGTAATTTCTAATGCCATAATATTATAATTTAATTGTGTTATTAACTGTTTATATGCAATGTTAGTCAAAAAAAATGCCAAAACTTACAAACCTACTATTCGATTTATTTATTGACAGATTGGCGTAGTTTATAACATAGGAAAACTCACTCAACTTATTTGTTTTTTTTTAGAGATCTAGAATATTACGTTATTTTAAAATGTACATCTTGCTCCTCTAACTCATGCAATAACTCTTGAGATATTGCTACTTTTTGCTTTCGACTTGGCATTGTAATTTTTACATTATCCTTCATATCAAAAACCTCAAAAGTTAAAGGCTTATTTCCAGGATGCATTGCTATTAGTTCTTTTAATTGACGTAATTTCTGTTCTTCTAAGTGCTTTACATTTAATTGAAGAGATAGTTTACGTGTGTAATTTTCTAATACATCATGTAGTAACTGAAAACTATTAAATTGTATTCTAGGTTCTCCAACTTTACCTGTATCTCTATTTACCCAACCTTGGTTTATTCGAGATTTTACAAATACAAACGTATTAACAACTAAGTGATTTCTGTGCTTTAAATAATCTTCTCCGAAGACTCTAAACTCAAAACTATCCTCGTAATCTTCTATAGTAAACATTGCCCAACCTTTTCCGGCTTTACTAACTCGATGTTGAACATCAGTAACTACACCTCCAAAAGTAACTTCTTTATTAATGTTAGCTTCTAAATCTTTAAACATTGAAACATTTCCGTTACAAAAGGTTTTCATTTCTGTTTTAAAATCGTCTAACGGATGACCAGAAATATAAATTCCAACCACTTCTTTTTCCCTAGCTAAAGTTTCCATATTTCCCCAAGTTTCACAAGCTGGAACTTGAGGCTCGTCTATTTGAACCTCACTAGCTGCACCAAACAAACTAACCTGTGCAGAATTTTCATTTTCTTGATGTTTAGCACCATATTTAACTGCTTTTTCTAAAAACGTTAAATCACTACCTTCTTTATGAAAATACTGTGCTCTATGGTTTTCAAAACAATCAAAACCACCAGCTAAAGCCAAACCTTCAAATGCTTTTTTATTAGCAGCACGTAAGTCTATACGTTTTGCTAAATCGAAAATAGATTCATAATTACCATCTTCTTTTCTATTATTTATTATGGTTAATACAGCACCATGGCCAACGCCTTTTATTGCTCCCATTCCAAAACGCACAGCATTATCTTGATTTACAGAGAATTTATAAAACGATTCGTTTACATCTGGACCAAGAACAGGTAATTTCATACGTTTACATTCTTCCATGAAAAATGTCACTTGCTTAATATCATTCATATTGTTTGATAAAACTGCTGCCATATATTCTGCTGGGTAATGTGCTTTTAAATATGCTGTTTGATAAGCAATCCAAGCATAACAAGTTGAATGCGATTTGTTAAAGGCGTAACTTGCAAAAGCTTCCCAATCTTTCCAAATTTTTTCAAGCTTTTTAGCATCGTGACCTTTAGCACTAGCTTGTTCAATAAATTTAGGCTTCATTTTATCTAGAACAGCAATTTGTTTTTTACCCATTGCCTTTCTAAGTACATCTGCTTCACCTTTAGTGAAATCTGCTAATTTCTGAGACAGCAACATTACCTGCTCTTGGTACACTGTAATTCCATAAGTCTCCTTTAAGTACTCCTCCATTGCTGGTAAATCATACTCAATTTCTTCATCCCCATGTTTACGTGCAATAAAACTTGGTATATATTCCATTGGACCTGGACGATACAAGGCATTCATTGCTATTAAATCATCGAAAACCGTAGGTTTAAGATTCTTCATATGCTTTTGCATTCCCGGAGATTCATACTGAAATACTCCAACTGTTTCTCCTCGTTGGAATAACTCGTATGTTTTTACATCGTCTAGAGGAAAGTTATCTGGATCCAGTAATATATCGTGTTTTGCTTTTACGATTTTTACAGTATCTTTTATTAAGGTTAATGTTTTTAACCCTAAAAAATCCATTTTTAACAACCCTGCATCTTCTACAACTGAGTTGTCAAATTGAGTAACATATAAATCTGAATCTTTTGCTAAAGCGACTGGAACGAACTTAGTGATATCATCTGGAGTAATAATTACTCCACAAGCGTGAATACCTGTATTTCTAACAGAACCTTCAAGTGTTCTTGCTAAGTTTAAAGTTTCAGCTTGTAAATCATTACCATCGGCAATATTTAAAAGTTCGTTAACCAAAGCTAATTCTTCGGATCTAAATTTTTGTGCTAATTCCTTTTCACTTTTACCAAATATTTTATTCAGCTTAGACATATTAGGGATTAACTTAGCAATCCTATCAGCATCAAAAAGCGGTAAATCCAAAACTCTAGCAGTATCTCTAATACTTGACTTTGCAGCCATAGTTCCATATGTAATAATTTGAGCTACTTGATTGGCTCCATATTTTTCTATGACATAATCCATTACTCTAGATCGACCTTCATCATCAAAATCTATATCAATATCGGGCATACTCACACGATCTGGATTTAGAAAACGCTCAAAAAGCAAGTTGTATAACAAAGGATCTATATTGGTAATCCATAAACAATAAGCTACTACAGAACCAGCTGCAGAACCACGACCTGGACCAACAGAAACATCCATTTTACGTGCTTCACGAATAAAATCTTCTACAATAAGAAAATAACCTGGATAACCCGTTTTCTCAATAACATCTAGCTCAAAATCTAATCGATCTGTAACCTCATCACTTAATTCTTCACCATAACGCTTTTTTGCACCTTCGTAAGTAATATGACGTAAGAATGCATTTTCGCCTCGTTTTCCACCATCGACTAAATCTTCGGGATGCATAAATTCTTCACCAATATCAAACGCAGGTAATAATACATCTCGAGCTAATTCAAACGATTCAATTTTATTTGCTATTTCTATAGAGTTAGATATAGCCTCTGGCAAATCCTTAAACAGGGTTTTCATTTCGTCTGCCGACTTAAAATAATACTCCTGATTAGGTAATCCATAACGATAACCTCTTCCTCTACCTATTGGTGTAGCTTGTTTTTCTCCATCTTTTACACATAACAAAATATCGTGTGCGTTAGCATCTTTTTGTGCACCATAATACGTATTATTTGTAGCAACTAGCTTAATTTTATGTTTTTTAGAAAACTCTATTAAAGTGCCATTAACTCTATTTTCGTCTTCTTGATTGTGGCGCATAATCTCAATATATAAATCATCTTGAAATTGCTCTTTCCACCACAACAAAGCTTCTTCTGCTTGACTTTCTCCAACATTTAAAACCTTACTTGGCACTTCACCATATAAATTCCCTGTTAGTACTAATAAGTCTTCTTTATATTGTTCTATTAGCTTTTTATCTATTCTTGGTAAATAATAAAAACCGTCTGTAAATGCGTGTGATGATAATTTTGCTAAATTGTGATACCCATTTTTATTTTTAGCAATTAATACGATTTGATATCCATTATCCTTTACACTTTTATTGGTATGATCTTCACAAACAAAAAACTCACAACCAATAATAGGCTTTATAACTTTATGTTTTGGGGTTTCTCCTTGCGCTAATGCTTCTTCTATTTTAACGTTTACACTTTTATTGTAATTACCTACTTCTTTCACAAATGGAAATGCGCCCATCATATTTCCGTGATCGGTAATTGATACTGCAGGCATATTATTTTTTACAGTAAGACTTACCAAATCTTTTATAGAAATTGTAGATTGTAATACAGAAAACTGTGAGTGATTATGTAAATGCACAAAATCTGTTTCCTGTAAATCTTGAAGATTCTGTTTTATTTCTTCTTTCGAAATTTCAGAATCTTGATTTACTTTTAATCGTTTTGCGATTTTCTCACTTTCTTGCTTAAGGTTAATATGTTTTAACCCTATAAATTTTATAGGTTGTGGGTTAGCTTCTGAAAAATTCTTAAAATAATCCGGAGTTACATCTAACTGCTCTTTAGTAAATTGTCTTAAACGAATTAATTCAAAGAAACAACGTGTTGTTGCTTCTACATCGGCAGTGGCATTGTGAGCTTCACCAAAAGGCGCATTAAATAAATATTGATGCAATTCTGTTAAGGTTGGTAATTTAAATTTTCCACCTCTACCACCAGGAATCATACATAATTTAGCTGTATGCTCTGTACACGTATCCAAAACTGGTAATTCTTGAAGTTGATTTTCTACATTTTGACGCACAAATTCTGCACCCATAATATTTAAATCAAACTTTAAATTTTGCCCAACTATAAACTTAGTTTTACTTAATGCAATATTAAATCTCTCTAAAACTTCTGATAAAACTAAACCTTGTTCCTCTGCTAATTCCGTAGAAATACCGTGAATTTTCTCTGCATCGTATGGAATATTAAACCCATCTGGCTTAACTAAATAATCTTCGTGCTCTATACAATTACCTAATTCGTCGTGCAATTGCCAAGCAATTTGAATACATCTTGGCCAATTATCAGTATCCGTAATTGGTGCATTCCATTTTTTTGGTAATCCAGTAGTTTCTGTATCGAAAATTAAATACATACTAAAAATTTAAGTTTAGAGAATGTATAAAACTACAACTATTTATTAGTTTAATAAAGTGAAGTTCTATTAGATTATAAACAAAAAAAGAGCCACTTGTTAAGTGGCTCTTTTTTTGTTTTTTTATTCTATATGTTTATGGACACGTTAATAATGCTAAATCTGCTTGTGCATCTGTTAAAATAGTTCCAGAACAAGTATCCACAACTAATTGTAATGCAGACTGATATGTTACGCAAACTGTAGCGTAATTAGCATCTGTATCTGGTGTAGCGTCATAAACTGTCTCAGCAATTAGAGCAGCATCTACAGCTGCCTGACAAGCACCCGAATTACTTGTTGTAGCTACTGAGCCACCAAATCTATTTACTTTATAAAAAACACCATATCTTTCAGTATCAAAAGCATTATTTGCGTTTCCTGAAAAAGTAACACCTTGTAACCCATTAGCAGTAAAAGCACTAAATTGGAAACGACCAGTTATACTTGAGCCTGCAACATCATCTAATAAAATTTTACCACCAACAGGGTAAAGAGTTACAGAATCATCTGGATCATTTTTTGTTGAATAAACCGTCCCTGTAGCATCTCTGTAAACTGCTGACGCAGAAGAACCAGAATTTAAAATATATTCTCCTTCTACAGCTTCGTTTATATTTATGATAACTGTCTCTACACCTAACTCACCTTTTATGCTATAACCACCATCATCATTATTATATGCAACAAAACCATCTGCTCTCCAAGGCTCATTATTTTTAACAGCATCAAAAGATGGTGTGTTAAACGTTAAATCTTCTTTACAACCTACTATGGTTATTAATAAAAGTGCTAAAAAAAATATTTTTTTCATTTCTATATATTTAATTGGGAAAATCAAAAATAAGATAAAAAAAATTAAAAAATACTTTTATTACAAAAAGTTGATAATTAAATAATTATAGTATATTTGCAAACTTATTAATAACAGAGGTCGAGAACCTCAACAAATTAATTATTATGCCTGTAAAAATTAGATTACAAAGACACGGTAAAAAAGGGAAACCTTTTTACTGGGTTGTAGCAGCAGATGCTAGAGCTAAAAGAGATGGTAAATTTTTAGAAAAATTAGGAATTTACAATCCAAACACAAATCCTGCAACTATTGAATTAGATGTTGATTCATCTGTAAAATGGTTACAAAATGGTGCTCAACCTACCGACACTGCTAAAGGAATATTATCGTACAAAGGTGCGTTATTAAAAAACCATTTAGCTGGTGGAGTTAGAAAAGGTGCTTTAACTGAAGAACAAGCTGAAGCGAAATTTACTGCTTGGTTAGAAGAAAAAGAAGGTAAAGTTACTGCTAAAGTTGAAGATTTAAGTAAAGCTGAACAAGATGCAAAAGCAAAAGCTTTAGATGCTGAAAAAGCGGTTAACGCTGCACGTATTGCTGCTAACGCACCAGTTATTGAAGAGGAAGCTCCTGCAACTGAAACAGAAGCAACTAACGAAGAAGAATAAAAATTATTTTTTATACTTTTAAACTCCGATATAACTATCGGAGTTTTTTATGCTTTAAACTTTTTTATTATGACTAAAGACAACTGTTTCTATTTAGGTAAAATTGTAAAAAAATACAGTTTTAAAGGCGAATTATTAGCAAAATTAGATACAGACGAACCTGAATTATACGAAAACCTAGATGCTATATTTCTTGATTTAAGAGGAAACCTAGTTCCGTTTTTTGTTGAAAAATCTCAGCTTCATAAATCTGAATTATTACGTATAAAATTTGAAGATGTAGATACAGAAGCGGATGCGGATGCTATTATGAAAAGTGAGCTATATCTTCCTTTAGAATTCTTACCAAAACTTGCTGACGATAAATTCTACTTCCATGAAATTATAGGTTTTGAAATGGTAGATATTAATTATGGCAACGTTGGAATTATTACCGGAATAAATGACACTACTTCTCAGGCTTTATTTGAAGTAAACAAAGATGGTATTGACATTTTAATTCCAATGAATGATGCTTTTATTGACAAAGTAGACAAACCTAATAAAACTATTTCTGTGAATACCCCAGAGGGCTTAATCGATTTGTATTTAGAAGAGTAATATCTCACCATAAACACTGAATCAAAAGATATTGTTTTACTATGAGCAAACCATTTCAATTTAAAGAGTTTTCCATAAATCAAGATAAATGTGCAATGAAAATTGGCACAGATGGTGTTTTACTTGGTGCTTGGACTCCAACAACACAAAACCCTTTTTCCGTATTAGATATTGGTTCTGGGACTGGTGTAATTGCTTTAATGTTAGCTCAAAGAAGTTCTG
Source organism: Aurantibacter sp. (assembly GCF_042094015.1). Classification (NCBI taxonomy): domain Bacteria; kingdom Pseudomonadati; phylum Bacteroidota; class Flavobacteriia; order Flavobacteriales; family Flavobacteriaceae; genus Aurantibacter; species Aurantibacter sp. Next base: position 8,494 of record NZ_JBELDZ010000010.1, read on the forward strand.
CCGAAGTTATTGATGCTATAGAAATAGATGACAATGCTTACGAGCAATGTGTAGACAATTTTGAGCAATCGCCTTGGAGAGACCGCTTATTTTGTTATCACGCATCTATTCAGGAATTTGCAGAAGAAATTGATGATGAATATGATTTAATAGTTTGCAATCCACCTTTCTATAGTGAAGATTATAAAACAGAAAATGCTTCAAGAGATTTAGCACGCTTTCAAGACGCGATGCCTTTTGAACATTTAGTGATTTGTGTTTCTAAGTTACTTTCTAAAAATGGATTATTCTCAGTTGTTGTTCCTTTTTCTGAAACTACAAAATTAATAGAGTTAGCTCAAAAAGTTAACTTGTACCCAAATAAAAGATTAAATGTTAAAGGAAATCCTACAGCTGAGATAAAAAGAAGCTACATTACTTTCTCGTTTGAAAACAAAAGAATCATTACAAAAGAATTAATTATAGAAACAGAAAGACATCAATTCACAGAAGACTACATAGCACTTACAAAAGACTTTTATCTTAAAATGTAGTTTTTCATTTGTCAATGCAATCGTTTTCGTTATTTTTGCTATTATAAACAAGGCTATCTTTTTAGCTCTAAACATAATTTATACGCATGAAGCCAGATTTATTTGAAGCGCCAGATTACTTAAATTTAGACGATTTATTAAACGATGAACATAAATTAGTACGTGATGCTGCTCGTGAATGGGTAAAGCGTGACGTTTCTCCAATTATTGAAGAATACGCTCAAAAAGCAGAATTCCCAACTCAAATTATAAAAGGGTTAGCAGATATAGGAGCTTTTGGACCTTATATTCCAGAAGAATATGGTGGTGCTGGTTTAGACCAAATTAGTTATGGTTTAATTATGCAAGAAATTGAAAGAGGTGATTCTGGAGTTAGAAGTACAGCTTCTGTACAATCTTCTTTGGTAATGTATCCAATATGGAAATACGGTAATGAAGAACAACGTAAACGCATTTTACCAAAATTAGCTAGTGGAGAATGGCTAGGTTGTTTTGGTTTAACAGAACCTGATCACGGTTCTAATCCAAGCGGAATGGTAACTAATTTTAAAGATATGGGAGATCATTATCTTTTAAATGGTGCTAAAATGTGGATTAGTAACGCACCTTTTGCACAAGTTGCAGTTGTATGGGCTAAAAATGAAGAAGGACGAATTCACGGACTAATTGTAGAACGTGGAATGGAAGGTTTCACAACACCAGAAACACATAACAAATGGTCTTTACGCGCAAGTGCAACTGGAGAATTAATTTTTGACAATGTAAAAGTTCCAAAAGAAAACTTATTACCTAACAAATCTGGATTAGGCGCACCATTAGGCTGCTTAGATTCTGCACGTTACGGTATTGCTTGGGGAGCAATTGGTGCTGCAATGGATTGCTACGATACAGCCTTAAGATATTCTAAAGAACGTTTACAGTTTGGAAAACCAATTGGACAATTTCAATTACAACAGAAAAAATTAGCTGAAATGATTACAGAAATCACTAAAGCTCAATTATTAGCATGGCGTGTTGGAACTTTACGTAATGAAGGTAAGGCTACATCTGCTCAAATATCTATGGCAAAAAGAAACAATGTAGATATGGCGTTAAAAATTGCTCGTGACGCTAGGCAAATGTTAGGTGGAATGGGAATTTCTGGAGAATATAGTATTATGAGACATATGATGAACCTTGAAAGTGTAGTAACTTACGAAGGAACTCATGATATTCATTTACTTATTACAGGTTTAGATGTTACAGGTTTAAACGCTTTTAAATAAGCCTTAAAAACATAACATAAATTATTTTTACAAAATGCTTCTTTTAATCGAGAAGCATTTTTTATTTTTATATAAAATATTTGAAGTTAGTCCCATTATGTTTTCAGCTAAAAAAAGATTAAACAAAGCTTATAAAGAAGCTAAAATTATCTCTTTCGACAATTCTAGTAAGTTTATTCTATTTAGCGATTGCCATAGAGGTGATAATAGTTTTGCTGATGATTTTGCAAATAACAGAAACATATACTTCCATGCGCTTAAACAATACTATCAAGAAGGTTTTACTTACATAGAACTTGGAGATGGCGATGAATTATGGGAAAATCTCAACTTCTCTTCATTATTACATGCTCATAAAAACGTGTATTTATTAATGAAACAATTTCATGACGATAACCGATTACATCTAATTTGGGGAAATCATGATATGGTTTACAAAAGTGATGCTTACGTTAAAAAACATCTACACGCTTATTTTGATCCTAAAACAGGAAAAAATGAACCTCTTTTTACAGACTTAAAGTATAACGAAGCTGTAATTTTAAATCATTGCGATACGAATCAACAATTATTTTTAACACACGGACACCAAGCAGATTGGTGGAATTATATTTTCTGGAAGTGGAGCAGATTTATGGTTCGTGTACTTTGGAAACCCTTAAACGTTATGGGAATTGCAGATCCAACAAGTCCTGCAAAAAACTACAAAGAGCTTATAAAAGTTGAGAAACGTACAAAAAAATGGATTACAGAAAACAACAACTTACTAACTGTAGTTGGACATACACATAGACCACGTTTTCCAGAACCAGGCGATATTGCATTTTTTAACGATGGAAGCTGTGTTCATCCAAGAAGTATTACAGGAATGGAAATAGAAAATGGTTGTATTTCTTTAATTAAATGGCAAATTAATACTAACGATGAAGGTGTTTTACAAATTGTGCGACATCTATTAGAAGGTCCTATTCCTCTTGAGGATTATAAGACGGATTGATTTTAAATAAATCATAAAGAACAAAGAACTGTTTTATTGCTTTTTGTTCATTTCCGTCACTTTCTTTTAAAATAATATTACTCCAACCAGAAGTTGATTCAAAATAATTATAATAATTTACTACAAAATCGTAAAAACCATCTAGAAATGTTCTCAAGGTAAGAATTGAATCTGATCCAATATATAATTTAGTTTTCTCACGAAAACCGTTCGAACAAAGCAGCTCATTTAACGTTTTCATATTTAGCCTATTTCTCTTCTACTCTATCTTTTTAACCACAGCTTTAGGCGATTCTTTACGTGTACCATCAAAGCCATCTACTCCTGCTACAGTTGTGTATTTCATAACGTAGCGTTTTCCTGGGTTAATAATTTTGTATGCAGATTGACACATTAATGTTGCTTCATGAAAACCACATAGAATAAGCTTTAGTTTACCAGGATATGTATTTACATCTCCAATAGCATAAACTCCCGGAATGTTAGTTTGATAATCCAAGCTATTATCTACTTTAATGGCATTTTTTTCTATTTCTAATCCCCAATTTGCTATTGGTCCTAATTTAGGGGATAATCCAAAAAGTGGAATAAGTTACTAAAGATATAGAGCCTAACGATATTTCTACATGTTCTTCAACATAAAAAACAATCTCAAAATAATCTATGCCATTATCAAAAATCCAAGTACCTGTATATTTATCTAAAAGGTTGTTAACATCTTTGTAGTAATGATTGTCTTCCGAGGTATGTTCAGAAGTATTTTCTATTGGAATTATAATATCTTGCGCTTGTATATTAGCACAAATAAAGCCTATTAGTATAAAAAGTGTTTTTATATTTTTCATTTAAAAAAATAAAGCCATTCTTAATTAAGAACGGCTTTTATAAATATTATTGTTTTACTAAAGTCATATTTGCAGGGATATTAAACTCCACGTTTGATGGTGTGTTTCCATTACCATCAGGAGTTAATAAAGATAAACTAGGTAATTCGTTTCTTACCCAAATCATTTCATCGGAGTTACCAGATATTCCTGGAATATATTCCAGATCTAAATTAGCCTGTTGTACTCTTATAAAAGGCTCAGGTTCTAAATAAATACAGCCTAGTTTATTGAAAGATCCTACGTTTGTAGTGGCAAAACAAGAAACAGATGCTATATCAGTAGAACCTACTGTATTATATATTTCTAATCCATTTTTTTTATAAATAAAACTTGAACGCAATTCATCAGCATAATATGTTACTAAAGATATAGAGCCTAACGATATTTCTACACGTTCTTCAACATAAAAAACAATCTCAAAATAATCTATGCCATTATCAAAAATCCAAGTACCTGTATATTTATCTAAAAGGTTGTTAACATCTTTGTAGTAATGATTGTCTTCCGAGGTATGTTCAGAAGTATCCTCTATTGGAATTATGATATCCTGTGCCTGTAAATTAACACAAATAAAAAGTATTAGTATAAAAAGTATTTTTTTCATTGTATCTAGTTTTAATTTAAACATTCCCATTGATAATCTCCGTTTGCATCTTTTATAGCTCTGTATGTTGAAGTTCCTAATTTGTTATTCTTTATTTTTTCAAGCCATTTCTCAACAATTTTTTCTTGGTACTCGTTATCGGTACAACCACCATTAGATTGACAATCTTTAACAGCTTCTATTTTGTATTGATTTTCCCATTTTAATAAAGCGCTAGCTTTGGCGTGTTTCTCTGAAGAATCTTCATCTAATTGAGCATAAAAACTATATGTATTTGCAATTTCTGCTAAGTCTTCTACTCTAAAAGCAATAATTCCAGATTTACTAACAACCATAAATGTTAACTCGTTAGTTAAGCTGTTTTCAAACTGAGTATTAGCAGCTGCAATTTGTTGATGTAAAAAAGCAGGCCACGCAGCAAATGTGTCATCCCAAGAAGGAGAATGCGTTCTATCATTGGTATGTGCGTGTATTCTTAATACAGAATTACCAGCTGCATCAGGAAAAGTAGTTTCTCCAGATCCTAATGCTGTTGGGGCAATAGGTGTAAAGCTTCCATCTGGGTTTTGTTGGTATTCTTGTCCGTCTTCGTTACCGCCATTTTGATTAGCAATAGTTTCTAAAGCAGTAATTTTATTATTAATATTTGTATCTGCAAGAAAATTATTTAAAGCAGTAATATCATCATCTTGGTTTAAGCAAGGATCTTCTTCTGGCTCTTCAGGTAATTCAATATCAATTTGTCCATTTCCACCTAAATCAATACCACATGGATCATCGTCACCATCATCTCCACTATTACCAGTTGGGTTTCCTCCGCCTCCGTCACCAATTGGGCCGGTAGTTCCATTTCCATCATCTCCGCCACCTCCGCCAGAGCAAGGTAAATCTGCCCAAGCATAACTATCTGGTGTTGGCATATTTACTGTTCCATAATCGATACAATCACTAACGTCTTCTAACTCTAATATATCTGACCAACTGTGGTTTGCAGCACCTGTACATCTACTTCCAGGGACTGAAACTAAAGTTGGACATGTAGCTGCCACCTTTGCATTAGCATCAATAAAGTCTGTTGAAAGCGTTAGAATATTTACAAAATCTATATTGTTTAAAACTGGGTCATTATTTTGTACACATCTGGTAATTTGTTCATTAATTACAGTATAAGTTAATCCTAGTTCTGTATAACGTGCCACTAAGGCATAATAAGCATCTTTTAATGGGTCTACATCTGTTGGGTCTGGGTCTAAATTATCACAATTATGATGGTGTCCATAACCATTACCGTTTCCGTGATTATCGTGACCATTTCCGTTACCATTCCCGTGATTTTGATGTCCGTTTCCATTTCCATTATGGCTTGGATGATTACATCTACCGTTTTTTTTATGAATAGGAATTACAATTGCCTCACCTTCTGTAATAGTATTTAAGGCTCTAAAACTCAAATCTGTTCTAAGTATACCATACTTTTCTTCAAAAGTAGGCTCGTAGTTATTTTTATTTCCGTTACTATTCCCTCTACCTCTTTGTGAAGATAATCTTTTGGTAACTTTATAATTATGGTTTTCTACTTTTTTATTATAATTTAAAACTAACTGATTAATAATTTTAGCATCTATATTAATTTTAGATACGTTAGCGTCATTTATTTCAGATGATTTTATATCATCTTTTTCACAACCAAAAAAGAGTGAAATTAAAACGAGAAGAAAAAAACAATTAACCCGTTGACTTGTTGACTTGTTGACTTGTTGACTTGTTGACTTGTTGCATATAGTATTTAATTAATAATTATGTAAACGCAAATATTTAGGTTTTATTCTATTTAAAAAAATTAAAATGAGTAACCTATGCTTATTAATGAGTAAAACTGGATTTCTAGTTAGTTTACTTGTCTTAAAACAATTAACGTTTTCGAATATACAAAAAACAATTATTAACAACAATACCAAAAGAACAGAAAATATTAAACCTCTACTCAATCTTTTTAACCACTGCTTTAGGAGATTCCTTTCGTGTACCATCAAAACCATCTACGCCTGCTACGGTTGTATACTTCATAACGTAGCGCTTTCCTGGATTAATAATTTTATAAGCAGACTGGCACATTAAAGTGGCTTCATGGAAACCACAAAGGATTAACTTTAGCTTCCCTGGATAGGTATTAACATCTCCAATAGCATAAACGCCTGGGATATTAGTTTGATAATCCAAGCTATTATCTACTTTAATAGCATTTTTTTCTATCTCTAATCCCCAATTTGCTATTGGCCCTAATTTAGGCGACAATCCAAAAAGTGGAATAAAATGATCACATTCTATTTCAAACTCTTTTTCTATATGTTCTGCTTGCTTAACAACAACACCAGACACTTTAGAATCTCCAAGTATCCCAACAACTTCTGCTGGAGTTACTAAATTTATTTTACCTGCATCTTTAAGTTCTTGAACTTGATCTACAGAATCTAAATGCCCACGGAATTCATTACGTCTATGAACTAAAGTTACACTTGACGCAACGTCTGATAAAAAAATACTCCAATCTAATGCAGAATCTCCTCCACCAGCAATAACTACTTTTTTATCTCTATAAATTTCTGGATTCTTAATAATATATTCTACACCTTTATCTTCAAAATCAGTAATATTATGAATTTGTGGTTTACGTGGCTCAAAACTTCCTAATCCTCCAGCAATTGCTACAACTGGTGCTTGATGCTTTGTTCCTTTATTTGTAGTTACAATAAAACTACCATCTTCTTGCTTCTCTATAGTGTCTGCTCTTTCCCCTAAAGTAAATCCTGGCTCAAATTGCTTGCATTGTTCCATTAACTTCTCCGTTAAATCGCCTGCAAGAATTTCTGGATAAGCCGGGATGTCGTAAATAGGTTTTTTTGGATATATTTCTGAACATTGTCCACCTGGTTGAGGTAATGCATCGATTAAATGACATTTTAATTTTAATAATCCTGCTTCAAAAACGGTAAATAATCCTGTTGGTCCTGCACCTATTATTAAGATATCTGTTTTAATCATAGTATTGGTAAGCTTTTTTAATTCTATTTTCTCAAAAAAATGAAAACGCTACTATAAGTCCATTAACTTAAATTAACAACATCTTCTATATGTGGCGCATACTTTTTAATTGTCATTTCTACACCTGATTTTAGTGTCATTTGATTAACACTACAACCTACACAAGCACCTTCTAGCTGTACAGTAACTTTAGTGTTTTCTATAGAAATAAGCGAAATATCTCCACCATCGCTTTGTAAAAAAGGACGTATTTCTTCTAATGCCTTTTCAACATTAAGTCTTGTATCTTCTACTGTCATATCTATATTATTTTACCGCTGAACAACCTGCCATAGTTGTAATTTTAATAGCTTCGGTTTCTGGAAGGTTATCATTTCTATTAACCACTTCCTGAACTACATTTTGTGTGATTTTCTGAAAAGCATCCTCTAAAACTGTTCCTTCTTGTAATGCTGCTGGACGACCATAATCTCCAGCTTCGCGAATACTTTGTACTAAAGGAATTTCTCCTAAAAGTGGTACACTTAAATCTTCAGCTAAGTTTTTAGCGCCTTCTTTTCCAAAAATATAATATTTATTATTTGGCAATTCTTCTGGCGTGAAATAAGCCATATTTTCTATAATTCCTAAAACAGGAACATTTATACTATCTTGTTGAAACATTGCAACACCTTTTTTAGCATCGGCTAAAGCCACGTTTTGAGGCGTACTTACAACTACTGCTCCAGTAATTGGAAGCGATTGCATAATACTTAAATGAATATCTCAAGTTCCAGGAGGAAGATCTAACAATAAGAAATCTAATTCTCCCCAAGCTGCATCAAAAATCATTTGATTTAATGCTTTTGCTGCCATTGGACCACGCCAAACAACTGCTTGATCTGGTTTTGTAAAAAACCCTATAGATAGTATTTTTACACCATAACTCTCAACTGGCTTCATTTTAGATTTCCCATCAACAGTTACAGATAATGGTTTCTCTAATTCTACATCGAACATTATTGGCATTGAAGGCCCATAAATATCTGCATCTAAAACACCTACTTTAAAACCCATTTTAGCTAAAGAAACGGCTAAATTTGCAGTAACTGTAGATTTTCCAACGCCACCTTTTCCAGAGGCGACAGCGACTATATTTTTTATTCCAGGAATAGTTTTTCCTTTAATTTCTGTAGCTGCCTTTGTTGGCGCATCTACTTTAATATTTACTTTTATTTGAGCTTTAGCTTCAACTTGCTCGTGAATAACTTTTAAAATTTCAACTTCAGTTTTTTTACGGGCTTGTAATGCTGGATTAGCAATAGTAATATCCACAATAACTTCATCTGCAAAAGTTACTACATTTTTTACTGCGCCACTTTCAACCATATTTTGTCCTTCACCAGGAACTGTTATTGTTGACAAAGCTTTTAAAACGTCTTCTTTTAATATTTTCATTTAAAATGAATTTGCAATTTTTATAGTGAAATTAAAATAGCGATGCTATTTTAATTTAGATTTATTCTAAGCACAAATATACGACTTAAACCTTGAAGAATAAAGTCGTTTTTTCGAAGAATTGTTATGATATAATAAGATTTGTTTATGGTTAGAAATCAAGGAAGATTATACTAATCAAAATAGAATATTTTATAAAAATAATAGTTAGCAGTTATTCCGAAAGTTCCAAAAACGGATCCCAAAAAATGGTTTCTAAGTCTTGTATTTGGTTCTCTAAAACTACAATACCTTCGCTTTCTAACAATTGCTGCATAAGGTTTGTACCTTGAAAATGATGCTTACCAGTTAACAAACCTTTTCTATTAACCACACGATGTGCTGGAACGTTTTTACTGTGAGAATTATTCATTGCGTAACCAACTATTCTAGCGCTTCGTTTTACCCCTAAATAGTTTGCTATTGCACCATAACTAGTTACTTTTCCAAATGGAATTTTACGAACTACTTGATAGACTTTATCGTAAAATTGTAATGTTTCTGGTTTCATTACATCTCTCGAATTATGTTGATTAAAGTAATTAACGCAATAACTCCTGTTACTAAGCCTATTAACTTATTCATGTTTTTCTGAGACTTTAACTTGTTGCTTTTTATCTTATCAAAAAAGAAGATATAAGCATAAAACACTACAAAAGAACCTGTTACTGCTCCAGCTATGTAAGTGTACATATTTATAGTTTCAAAATTAAACCAACCTAAAGACGCTATTGTAATAACCATATAAGCTTGATATGGTATAGGAAAAACATTTAAAGCGGATAAAATTATCCCGAAGAAAAAACGACTTTTCTTATTTTTTGGTTCGCGTTCTTGTTTTGGTTTATTTGCAATTTTTTTTGCAACTAATAAAAAATAAACAGTAATTAAAACAAAAATTACAAATGCAACACGCTTTAAGACACTAACAACTTCTGGATGATTAGATAAATATCTTGCAAACAAAACCGCTATAAAAGTTTGAACTGCAATTATAACACATGCTCCAGCACAGAACACTAAACCTCTTGCGTGTCCATCTTTTAAGCTAATTTTAGCTGCTGTCATATTCAACAAGCCTGGAGGAGCTACTCCAATTACAGCTATAAAAAAACTTAACAAAAAGGTTATTGTAATCTCCAATTTATTTTATTTTAAATTTAATAAAAGTAATGGCTTTATCAACTGCTAAGTACTGACTTTCGTAATAGGTTTGAATCTCAATTACTTCTTCTGGCGCGCCTTCTTGCCTGTATATATCATGATTAGAATATAAAACTTCATGTCCTGCGCCATGTAATAACCCTAGAGTATAACCATGCATAAACTCACTATCTGTTTTCAAGTTAACAGTTCCTGTTTCTTTTAGAATGGTTTTGTATCGTGCTAAGAAAGGTTCAGTTGTCATTCTATGTTTAGTACGCTTATATTTTATTTGCGGATCTGGAAATGTAATCCAAATTTCATCAACTTCATTTTTCGCAAAAATCTTATCTATTAACTCGATCTGAGCTCTTAGAAACGCTACGTTTTCCATTTTAGCATTATCAACTTCTTTAGCACCAAAAAAGAAACGAGCACCTTTTAAATCTATTCCTATAAAATTCTTATTAGGAAATTTTTTAGCTAATGCAACAGAATATTCACCTTTACCACATCCTAATTCTAATACTAATGGGTTATCGTTTTTAAAAAACGCTTTATTCAAATTACCTTTCATTTTATACTCTTCTTCAACAATCTCTTCTCGAGTTGGTTGAAATACATGAGGAAATGTGGCGTTTTCGTTAAATCTTTTTTGTTTGTTTTTACTTCCCACAAGAATTTATTTTAGACTCCAAAAGTAGAAATTTTTATTTACACTAATTTGTTTGAAGTCTATCTTTTACTAAAGATATTAAAATTAAACAGATTTATTTATAATGTATCTTTGTAATCAATGAAAAAAAGAATTCTTGTTGCGCCTTTAAATTGGGGAATTGGACACGCATGTCGATGTATCCCAATTATTAACACTTTATTAAAACTAAAATTTAATGTTGTAATTGCAAGCGATGGAGAAGCTTTGTTGCTTTTACAAAAAGAATTTCCGAATTTAGAATCTACGGAACTACCTTCTTACAACGTGACTTATTCTGAATCTAGAAAAAAATTTAAAACACATTTATTAAAACAATTACCAAAAATTCAAAAAGTAATAAAAGCTGAATATAAAGCAACTCAGCAAATTATTATTGATTTTAAAATTGATGGTATTATATCGGATAACAGACTTGGCGTATACAGTAGCACAATATATTCTGTTTTTGTAACGCATCAACTAAAGGTTCTCAGTGGTTCAACAACTTGGTTGTCTAGTTTTTTTCACAATCGTTTTATAAAAAAATTTAACGAATGCTGGATTCCAGATTTTGAAAACTCGCCTAATTTAAGTGGTATCCTAAGTCATTTTTCATCTATAAAAGTAAAAACACCTACACGTTTTATTGGTGGTTTAAGTCGATTTCAACCATCTAAAATTAAGCACAAATATGCTATTATGGTTTTACTTTCTGGACCAGAACCTCAACGTACTTTGTTAGAAGAAAAACTTTTAGTGGAATTAAATAAATGTTCTAGACCTGTTTTGTTTGTTCAAGGCAAAATTGAGATTAATCAGAAAACAGAACGTTTAAAAAATATAACAACTATTAATTTTCTTACTTCAAAAGGATTAGAAATTGCTTTAAATGAGAGTGATTTAATTATTTGTAGATCGGGCTATACATCTATTATGGATTTAGCTAAACTACAAAAGAAAGCTTTTTTTATTCCAACTCCTGGACAATCTGAACAAGAATACTTGGCTAAACATATAGAAACACAAAACATTGCACCGTTTTGTAATCAGGATATATTTACACTAGAACAATTAGCTAAAGTTGAGAATTATTCTGGATTTAAAAACTTGCCCTTTAAAGAAGATTTAGCTGAAGAATTATTCAGTTGCTTTATTTAGGGTGAAAGAAAACTCACTACCAACATTAAATTCACTTTCTATATAAATTTTCTCGTCATGAGCTTCTACAATATGTTTTACTATAGCGAGTCCAAGACCAGATCCACCTTCTTTTCTTGAACCACTTTTATCTACACGATAAAAGCGTTCAAATAATCTTGGAATGTTTTTCTTGTCAATTCCTTCTCCATTATCAGTAACACGAACAATTATTTTGTTTTTAATTAATTGTTCTACACTAACTTCTGTGGTTCCTTTTTCTCTTCCATATTTTATGGAATTTACAATTAAATTAACTAAAGCTTGCTGTATTCTTTCTCTATCTGCTTTTACATAAATTGGTTTGGAATAATCTACATCAAAAGTCAACGTTATTTTTCGTTTTGCGGCTTTTAATTCTAATAAATCAAATACAGATTGAACTAATTCTATAATATTAAAAACTTCTTTATTTAGAACCAAGCTACCAACTTCAAGTTTAGTAATCATGTCTAAATCGTTAACAATATAAATTAAGCGTTCTACTCCTACACTAGCTCTTTTTAGATATTTTTCAGTAATTTCTTCATTATTTAACGCACCATCTAATAACGTTTCTATGTAACCTTGTACTGTAAATAAAGGTGTTTTTAACTCATGTGATACGTTTCCCATAAACTCCTTACGGTAGAGTTCCCTGCCTTTAAGAGATTCTATTTCAATTTTCTTATCGCGCGCATACTTATCAATTTCTTGAGTAAGTGTTGCCATATCAGTAGTGACACGTTTTTCATTAAATTCAATTGATTCTAACAATGTTAAATCTTCATAAATTTTATTTACACGCTTATAAATAAAGTTCTGAACTCTATTTTGAATAACAATAAAACAGACACTAAAGCATATTACAAGAAATAAAACACTATACCAGTAATTCTGCTCATTTTGAATAAGATAGAAACAAAAAAAAGCGGTTAAAAACGCAGTTATTAAAAGTGACGTATTTAAAGCAAATGAATATGTTTTTTTTACCGCCAAACTATCCTACAAATTTATAACCAACACCTTTAACTGTTTTAAAGCATTTGTCGCCTATTTTTTCTCTTAATTTTCTAATATGTACATCTATGGTTCTTCCTCCTACAACAACTTCGCTTCCCCAAACCTTATCCAAAATATCTTCTCTTTTAAAGACCTTACCAGGCTGAGATGTTAACAATGCTAACAACTCAAATTCTTTTCTAGGTAAAATTATTTCTTTTTTATTTAAAACAATTTTATACTCATCTCTATTAATTACTAAGTCACCTAGTTTTGTTATATCAGAAGCTTTATTTACTTCTGCGCCTAAACGTCTAAGTAAAGCTTTTACTTTACTAACTAAAACTTTTGGTTTTATAGGTTTTGTAATATAATCGTCCGCTCCAGCCTCAAAACCAGCAACTTGAGAATAGTCCTCATTTCTTGCTGTTAAAAATGCAATAATTGTATTAGTTAAATCTGGAATTTCTCTAATTTTTTCGCAAGTTTCTACACCATCCATTTCTGGCATCATTACATCTAATATTATTAAATGTGGCTTGTGTTTTTTTGCTTTTTTTACAGCCTCAATACCATTTTCAGCTTTTATAACTTGATAACCTTCATTAGATAAATTAAACCCAACAATTTCAAGAATATCAGGTTCATCATCTACTAATAAAATTTTAATATCATTCTCATTCATTTCAATCTAATTGAATTGTAAATATAAAACTTAAATACTAAAAGCGTATTAAATTTTAATATATAACCTTTTAATAACACTTAAAAACTATGGTGCATTTTATCCAAAAAATAAAATATTAATTCACTCAAGAACTTTATATCCTTTATTAATGTTATTTTATCGTAAAGTCATGTTATAAAATCCTTAAATACTATTTAACGTGATGAATTTTGAATACTTTTGCACATACACTAATATCACAATAATTATGAAGAAAATTTACTTATTCTTATTTCTAATTACCTCAGTACTGTCTTTTGGACAAATTACAAATGGAGGTTTTGAAACTTGGACAGACCCAACTTTTCCAGACAACTGGACTTTTGAAACTGGAACAACTCTTATTGAAAACACAACTACCTTTAGCGAAGGAGCATCTTCTATGGAAGTTAGTGTTACAACTGGAGATCAAGGTAATACAGATTTTAGACAATCTGTTCCAGTAACAGCTGGAACCGTTTACGATGTATCTGTAGATGTTTACCATACAGATGATAAAGCTCGAGCTCGTTTATATGCTGGGAATTATCAAGGATATTCTGATGAGACTATACTTAACACCTGGCAGTCTATAACTTATACATACACAGCTGGCGCAACTGGAAATATTGATTTTGGTTTACGTTTTTACGATAGTGCAACTTTTGCAGGTGGACCATCATTAATGTATATTGATAATTTTACAATTACTCCACAGGCAACGCCTAGTATGGCAATTACTTCTCCAACAGATGGAGCAATTTTATACAATCAAGATGTTGATGTTGCATTTAGTGTTCAAAATTTTAATGTAGCTAATGGAACTGGAGACGGATATGTAGTTTATAGTTTAGATGGAGCTCCAAACGTAGATAAATTTGACGTAGCAGATATAAATTTTACAACTTTAGCTTATGGATCACATATATTAAATATGGAATTAGTAGATAATGGAGGAATGGCACTTGTTCCAGCAGTAGTATCTTCAGTTTCATTTACTATATCACAGATACAAACATTACCATTCACAGAAAGCTTTAATTATACTATAGCGGAGAACATTTCTGAGCAAGCACCTTGGACTAATTATTTTTCTGGAGACGAAGCTTTGGTTGACGCAGCTAACCTAACATATTCTACATTATCTGGATCAGGAGCATCAATGGCTTTTGATGGTTCTGGAGCAGATCCAGTTGTAGACTATACACCTACAAGTAGTGGATCAATTTATAGCTCTTTTATGTTGCAAGTTACTGCATTAGATGCAGCTCCTGTTAATGGATATTTTGTTACTTTAAGAAACTCTGGAGGTAGTTATGAATCTAGAGTATGGATATCTCCTGTAACAGCTACAACATATAATATTGGAGTTAGTAATGGAGGAACACTTACACAAATAAGCGCAGTAACACCTCATAACATTAATGATGTTGTATTTATAGTATTTAATTATGATATAGATAATGATACAGTTAGCGCATGGATTAATCCTACCTTAGGAGTTGCTGAACCGGCGGCAGATTTAACTGAAGCTTCTGGCTCTTCGGGTAATACTTTTAATCAAATTTTATTTAGACAAGACTCTGGAACTGAAACACCTACTTTGATTATTGATGAACTAAGAATAGGAACTAGTTGGTCTGAAGTTACTCCATCAACTTTATCTAACTCTAACTTCTCTTCAGCTAAAAGCTTTAAAATATATCCTAACCCAACAAATTCAGGATTTGTTACAATTCAGTCTGCTTCTACTGAAACAATGAATGTTACTATTTTTGATATTCTTGGGAAGCAAATTTCTAAAAGCAAAGTAGAAAACAACACTTTAAACGTTAGTAATTTAAAAGCTGGTGTTTATTTATTAAACATTACACAAAACAATTTAACTACAACTAAAAAATTAGTTGTAAACTAATTAAGAGAAATTAGTTATATTTTTAAAGAGGAAACTTAATTGTTTCCTCTTTTTATTTCTCATAATGTTAAGCAAATGTTAACACCTTAACTAAAAACTTAACATTTTAATAACCTACAATTCCCCTAAACTTAACCCATAATAAAAATAAGCAACGTTAGTTTGCAGCGCATAAACAACGCTAAAAAATGAAACATTTCACACTTATTTTAACCTTATTTTTATCGGTATTATCATACGCTCAAACCGGATCTATTAAAGGTATTGTTACAGACAAAGATTTTAACGATGAGCCATTGCCATTTGCAAGTGTATTGATAAAAGGAACATCTATTGGAGTTTCTACAGACATGGATGGTAATTATTTATTATCTAAAATAGAACCAGGAACAATTGAAGTTGAATTTAGCTTTGTAGGTTATGAAACTATTGTAAAAAACGTAACTGTAGAGGCAAATAAAGAGATTACTTTAAACATATCTATTGGCGCTAGTGCTGCACAATTAAACGAGGTTATTATTAAAGCTGAAACCTCTAAAGAAACAGAATCTGCTTTACTAACACAACAAAGAAAAGCCATAGAAATAAAACAAAGTATTGGTGCTGAAGAATTATCGAGAAAAGGTGTTGGCGATGTTGCAACCGCAGTTACTAAAACGGCTGGAGTTACTAAAGATGAAAATAGTGGATCTGGTGCTATCTTTGTAAGAGGTCTTGGAGATCGTTATAATATTACTACCTTAAATAGCCTTCCATTACCATCTAATAATCCTCAAACTAAAAATATGGACTTAGGGATTTTCTCAACAGATATTGTACAGCAGATCTCTATTAGTAAAACACTAGAGTCTAAAAACTACGCCGATTTTGGTGGAGCTAATGTTGATATTATATCAAAAATTCACAATGGTCCATTTATGGCTGCACTTAAAGTTGGATCTAATGTTAACACAAACGTGGTTGATTTGGATGGCTTTTATTTACAAGACGGACCTTCTTTTTTAGGGTTTGATAATATAAACATACCACAAAACCCAACAAACTTAGATAGTCATACAACTAGCTGGGATAGACAAAACCAAGAGGACAAAATGTTAAACACTAACTTGTCTCTTTCTTTAGGAAATACATTTAAATTAAATGATACGAGTAAGTTATATGCTTTTATAACGGCAGGATTTGATAATAACAGCCAATATAGAGAAGGAGTAAATAACGGACGTATCACCGGTTCAGGATTCGTGAAATCAGATTATATTGAAAGAAGAACACAATACCAAACAAATTCTAAAGTATTAGGTTCTTTAAAATATAAAATAAACACTAATCATAACATATTATTCTCATCTCTATATTTAAATTCTACAAATCAACAGTATAGCGAATTTGAAGGTTTTAATGACGATTTTGATGGAGGTATAGGATCTGAGAGTAGATATGCTTTTATAAAACGTGGAACTTTTGATAGAACTAAGTTATTTGTAAATCAATTAATAGGAGAAAATAAATTTAGTAAAAAACTAGATTTAAACTGGGCTGTTGGTTATACAACTATGCAAAACTCAATGCCAGATCGTATGCAAAATACACTTATTAGAGATCGTGTTGATGGACAAAATTTCACATTCTTCACAAACGGTGCAGTAAATAATTCAAGATATTACCAAGACTTAAAAGAGAAAGAATTATCTGGAGATTTACATGCAACGTATAAATTCCAAAAAGACGAAGAAGAAGATGATTTTAAGAATCTTATCGTTTTTGGTGGAGCTGTTAGACAAAAAGATGTTGATTTTGTATCTGACTTATTTTCTTTTAGACCATTAGAGGATAGCATAATATTTAGTGATGTACATAATGTAAATAACGTTTTTACAAACGATCTAATAAATACAAACCAAGAAATAAATCAACTATTTAATGGAGTTCAAAACATTATTTCTGGTTACGCAACTTTTCAAAGAAATTTCTCAGAGAAGTTCACATTAATTTTAGGTGCTAGAGCTGAAGCTATTATTCAAAATGTAGATTATATTACCGAAACAGAACCTTTAGGTGAAGAATCTAAATATGACTTTCAAGACATCCTTCCGTCTTTAATAGCACGCTATAAAATTAATAAAAAAAACAATTTAAAGTTTGCCACAAGTAAATCTTACACTTTACCACAGTTTAAAGAAAGAGTCCCAATACTTTATGAAGAAGTTAATCAAGGTTATATAGGGAATCCAAACTTATACCAATCTACAAACTATAATGCAGATTTAAGTTGGGAACATTTTATGGGTAAAGGTGAAATTTTATCTATTACAGGTTTTGGAAAAATCATACAAAACCCAATTAATGAGGTTTTTATAAATTCTGCTTCTGGAGATATTAGCTGGGTAAATTCAGGAGAGCAAGCAACTGTTTTTGGAGCAGAACTTGAATTAAAGAAAAATATAATCAATTTTAATAAAAGTGATGATAATGATTTAGCTTCAAAATTAATTGGTGGAATTAATGTATCATATCTAAATCACACGCAAGACCTTAGTGATGATAAAGTAATAGAAGAAACAGACCTAGCAACAAGATTCACTTTTGAAGACTCTAAGTTATCTGGAGCATCAGATATCATAGGGAATGCAGACTTAACTTTTATTAAAGATTTCACAAAAAACTCGGGCATTAGCGCAACAGTAACTTACGGGTATTTTTCTGATAAATTAACTGTTCTTGGTACACAAGGAAGAGGAAATCTAGTTGATAAAGCTGTTTCTATTTTAAATTTCAATACCAGCATAGATTTTAACGAGAATTTTTCAATCAAAATATCTGCAAACAACTTATTAGACCCAAAATTCGAGACGTTCCAAGAACAATCTGAAACAACAAATGGCGGTGAAGATGTATTACAAAGATCATATAAAAGAGGTCGCCAATTTGGATTATCTTTCAACTACAAGTTTTAAGCACGATTTAATAACAAACCCTTAACAATCAGTTAATATTTAATCAAAAATATATTAGGAATTTTGTCAAAAATAAAATTAAACTTTAATTTAAATTAAAATGAAAAAATTATTCTTATCAATTTTAGCTGTATCAGCATTATTTACAAGTTGTTCAAATGATGATGATAACAGCACTACAGCTTCAGGATCAACTCCAATATTTGTAGGATCTGATTTATCAAATGCTGAAATAACTGGAAACACAAGTTTAGTCGCTACAACTGAGTACACATTACAAGGGAAGTTAGAAATTCTTAATGGTGGTCAGTTAACTATACCAGCAGGTACAGTAATTAAAGCTCAAGGAGGAAACAACACCTATATAGCTGTAGACAGAGATTCTAAAATTTTCATCAATGGAGAACCAAATAACCCAGTTGTAATGACTTCAAGTGCAGCTAGTCCAGCTGCAGAAGATTGGGGTGGTTTAGTAATTTGTGGAAATGCACCATCTAACACAGGTGATGATTCAGTATCTGAAGTTGCTGGATTAACTTATGGTGGTAACGAAACTAATCATAGTTCAGGTGTAGTAAAATACTTAAGAATTGAGTATACAGGTTCTTCATTTAATGCATCTAAAGAATTTAATGGTGTTTCTTTCTTTGGTGTAGGTGCTGGAACAGAAGTTAAAAACATCTTAGCTTTTGAGTCTGGTGATGACGGTATTGAATTTTTTGGAGGTACAGTTAATGCATCTAAATTAGCTATTATTAATGCATATGACGATTCTTTAGACTGTGCAGACGGATTCTCAGGTACTATCGACGGATTATACATTGAAGGTGTAACTAAAGGAGCTATGGAAATCTCTAACAATGGAGATAACGAAGCTCAAACTCCAGAAACAGATGCTAAAGTAATGAATGCAACAATTGTTAGAGGTGATGCTACATTATTTGCTGCTTCTGAGAATGTTGTAAACTACAAAGAAGGTGGAGGAAACCAAACTTACACTAACATAGCTTTTACAGGATTTGATAAATTTGCTAAATATTCTTCTGATGATACAACACAAGCAAACGTAACTGCTGGTAAATTAGATGTTGTTTCTTTTAGAACAGATGATACTGTAAACGCAACTTATGATGAAAAAGGCGTTTTAGGTACTTCAAATTCTAGCTTAGTAGGTGCTGGATCAGGTTTATCTAAACCATCTTGGGTAGCTGAATTAGAATAATTCATTCACAACTAACATAAAACATAAAAAAGCCTCGCAATGCGAGGCTTTTTTATGTTTTATAATGCTAATAAACTTAAATTAAAAGTAATTATGGCTGCTTACTATCTGCAATTGTATTTTCATTTACCCAAGAACTAACAGTAGCTATAGTATTATTAGAGTAATCTACCTCTTTTAAAGAACTTGCAGACCAATAAAACCATTTACCTGTTTTAATACCATTATCATATTTTGCTGATACTTTTTTAGTTCCTTGTAAGTCATAAGTAATCCATTCACCTTGGAGTTTTCCTTCAGCAGTGTAAAATCCTGTTTGACTTACTTGTCCATTATCGTGAAAGTATGAAACTTCAATTAAGTTAGTTTTTTCATTTAAAGTTAAAGTTCTATCACTTTGTGAATAACCTAAACCTACAACTAACATAACTAATATAAATGCTAAATTTTTCATACCTCAATAAATTTTTAATTAATAATTACTTTACAAATATAGACTCTTTTTTACAATTATACAATAGTTAGGTAACATTAAGTTAACATTAAGTGTTTAGTTATCTTATTTTCAGATGATTACATGTCACATAAGCTTCTGAGAAATATTACAAAATCAGTAAGAATGAGTAAGAATGAGTAAGAAAGTGAATTATTTAATATAGAAAAGATGTTAATTAGTTTATATTTCATAACATTAAGTTAACATTAATAAAGGTTTAAAAAAGGAAATTTGTATAAACTTTTTTTTGTAAAATGGAACACATTTATATTGTAATGATAGTGGCTTTAGCTGTACTTGCTATTGCTGATTTAATTGTTGGAGTAAGTAATGACGCAGTAAATTTTCTTAATTCTGCAATCGGCTCAAAAGCTGTTTCATTTAAAACTATAATGATTGTGGCAAGTTTTGGTGTTGCCTTAGGCGCTATTTTTTCTAGCGGACTTATGGAAGTTGCTAGAAAAGGTATTTTTAATCCTGATCAATTTATGTTTAATGAAATCATGATTATTTTCATGGCAGTAATGATAACAGACATTTTATTACTGGATTTCTTCAACTCAATTGGAATGCCTACATCTACAACTGTTTCTATTGTTTTTGAATTACTTGGTGCTGCTGTTGCAATTGCATTAATTAAAATTTACAACAATAACGGAGATTTTTCAGACTTAATAAATTATATAAATACCTCTACAGCCACAAAAATTATATTAGGTATTTTACTTTCTGTGGTAATTGCATTTTCTATTGGTGCTCTAATACAATGGATTACTAGAGTATTTCTATCTTTTAACTTTGAGCAAAAGCCACGCTATTACGGTGCTGTTTTTGGCGGTATTGCACTAACAGCTTTAACTTATTTTATTTTAGTAAAAGGTATAAAAGGTACTCCATATGCAGATCAAAAATTTGGATTTACTAATAATCTTATTTTAAAAGAATATCTAAATTCTAATGTAACGTATATAATAAGCTTAAGTTTTGCTTTATTAACTTCAGTATCATTTTTTCTTACATCGGTACTAAAAATAAATATTTATAAAATAATTATAATTGTTGGGACTTTTGCACTAGCACTTGCCTTTGCAGGAAACGATTTAGTAAACTTTATTGGTGTACCAATTACAGCTCTTAAAGCTTATGAATTTTGGGTAGCTTCTGGTATTAGTCCAGAAGAACTTAGCATGAGTTTTTTAACAGGAAAAGTAGAAACACCAAGTATTTTACTTTTTATTGCGGGAATGGTTATGGTAATAACATTATGGTTTTCTAGCAAGGCTAAAGATGTTGTTAAGACTTCTTTAGATTTATCCAGTCAAGCAGACACAAAAGAAAGATTCCAACCAAATTCTTTATCGCGCTACTTTGTTCGATTTGCAATGTTTTCTTCAAAAGCTACCAATGCATTAATACCTAGTGTTTTAAAACAAAAAATAGATCAACAATTTATTCAAGTTAACAAAAAAAACACTTCAACTAAAGATTTACCTGCTTTTGACTTAGTTAGAGCAGCGGTAAATTTAATGGTTGCAGCTGTATTGATATCTATTGCAACTTCAATGAAGCTTCCTTTATCTACTACTTATGTTACATTTATGGTAGCAATGGGAACATCTTTAGCAGATAGAGCTTGGGGAAGCGAAAGTGCTGTTTATAGAGTTGCAGGTGTTTTAAATGTGATTAGTGGTTGGTTTTTCACTGCTTTTATTGCTTTTGTTGCCGCTGGTTTTATTGCTTTTATATTAAATATTAGTGTTGCTTTTATGCTACCTGTATTACTAACCTTAACTGCTGTAATTATAATAAAAAACTACTTATCTCATAACAAAAAAGCGAAGGAAAACTCTCAAGAAGCAAAATATACTAAAGTAGAAAACCAAAGTATTCAAGGTGTTATTTTAGAAAGCTCAGACCATATTGCTAATGTGGTACATAGTACAAAAACCATATACAAAAATGCTGTTAAAGGTTTAGCAAAACAAGATTTATCGGCATTAAAGAAAAACAAAAAACAAGTTGCTAAACTTACTAATGAAGTTGAAAACTTGAGGGATAATATCTTTTATTTCATTAAAAACCTAGACGAATCTAGTGTTGGAGCAAGTAATTTTTATATAAACATATTAAGTTACTTACAAGACATGACACAGTCTTTAGAATACATTTCTAAAATAAGTCATAAACACATTAACAATAATCATAAAAACCTTAAGTTTTCTCAAATTAAAGAATTGCAGGAAGTAAATAATAATTTAGAAAAGCTATTCGAAAATACTAAAACAGCTTTTGAAACAAATTCTTTTAATGATATTGAAGCTTTAGTAGATGAAAACATGACTGTAAGATCTCTTGTTAAAGAAAAAATAAGTAAACAAGTAGAGCGAACAAGAACAGAAGAGTCTAGTCCAAAAAATACAACCTTGTACTTTAGCTTACTTACAGAAACTAAAGATTTATTAAAGGCAAATCTAAATTTACTTAACGAATATAACGAGTCTTTTGACGCGAAAGTAAAGCCCGCAACTATTTCAAAATAACTCTTATTTTTTCTAGGTTTAATACAATAATATTCTAATTCTAATCAAATAAGGATCAAATACTTACGCTTGATTTTAAAATAACACAAAAAGAATAGTTAAAAGTTATTTGTTTTATTAGATTTGTCGCCCCTTAAAACCCAAATCTATGACAAAAATTACCCAACTATTAGCTATAGTTTTAATAATAGCTTTTACAAACAAAAACTATGCACAAATTGGTATTGGAACAACAAGTCCAAATTCAAGTGCAATGTTAGATATAGAATCTTCTGAAGCAGGAATATTAATTCCAAGGATGACTGAAACAGAAAGAGATGCTATAGCTGTTGATGCAACTACAATAGGTTTACTTATTTACCAAACAAATAATGCACCTGGGTTTTATTACTATAATGGATCTGCTTGGGTTCCTTTTGGAGGAGCCGCAGACAGTGACTGGACTGTTGTTGGAAATGATATGTATAATGCAAATTCAGGAAATGTAGGTATTGGAACAACTACACCATCTTCAAAATTTCATATCGAAGATATAGCTGTTGTTACAGATTTATTAAACGATGGTTTTGAAGATAATTCATTAGCTCCATTTACAAGTACAGATTGGTTTATTACTTCTACTGGTCAAGAAGTTAACACAGGAACTTATGCCGCTTCTTCTGGTGCTATTGGAGATAGTCAAACATCATTTATAGAATACACAGTAACTGTTCCGGCTGGAGGAGCATCATTATCATTTGCGTATAGAGTATCAAGTGAATCAAACTATGATTTTTTAAGATTCTATATAGATGGTATACAACAAAATCAATGGTCTGGCGATGTTGCGTACACAACCATAAGTTACGCTTTAGCTGCTGGAACACAAACGTTACGTTGGTCATACGAAAAAGACAGTTCTACCTCTAGTTTAAGAGATGAAGTGTATATAGATGATATTGTAATAACACCAAGCACTTCTGGCTCTGCTATTAGAATTGTTGATGGTGGACAAGCAACAGGAAAAGTTCTAACTTCAGATGCTAATGGAAATGCATCTTGGCAAATACCAACAGCTGGCGCAGCAGATAATGATTGGATTATTTCTGGTAATGATATGTATAATGCTAACTCTGGAAATGTAGGCGTAGGAACTATATCTCCTACTCACGGTTTACACGTAGAGCATAATGAAGATAATGCAGGTGTTATGAAAATTCAAAATGACACCTCTGGAGGTTTTGCAGGAATCTATTTTTTTCAGAGCACAAACTATAAAGGACATGTTGGCTATGTAAATACTGGTGGAACTTCAGGTTTTGCAGAAAAAGGAACATTTCAAGTTGCTTCTGGGAATAGGGATTTTGTAATTAGTACAAATGATACAGATGAGAATTTTAGTGAAACTTTAAGAATTACTCAAGATAAAAAACTTAGAATTTCAGACAATAGTGGTGTTGTATCTCCAGATTATTGGGAGACTTATGTAGATGTAGCAGATGATTATAATTTTGCTTTTAATGGAACGCTTGAAGCATATATACTAGATGGATCTGGAGCTTTTCAAATTACTTCAGATAGAAGATTAAAAAAGAATATTTCACCAATAAAAGATAGTACTATAGAAAAGGTTTTAGCACTAAACCCTGTAAATTATATCTATAAAAAAGATAAAAACAAACTATTACAAAATGGGTTTATTGCTCAAGAAGTTCAAGAGTTATTTCCAGAACTAGTAGATGAAAAAAATGGATATCTAAGTTTAAATTATGATGGTTTTTCTGTATTAGCAGTTAAGGCAATTCAAGAACAACAAAAAAAAATTAAATCTCAAGAAGAAAGAATTAATCATTTAGAAGAAGAAATTAATTTAATCAAAAAGATGTTATTATCTCAAAAGAAATAATACTCTTAAGTGATAACACTTTTTTTTAAGAGAAAGCTTTTGAAAGTAAGGTTGTAAATCTTATTTCTACATAAAAAACCTTCAATTTTTATTGAAGGTTTTTTATGTTGTTATCTCAAATACAATCTGCTATATTTGTTAAATGAAGAAAATTATTCCTTTAGAAGAAGGTGATTATTATTTAACACCTGAAGGTTATAGATGCTTTACAGAGCAATACCATTTAAAAAGAGGATATTGTTGTGAAAGTGGCTGTAGACATTGCCCGTATGGTTTTAACAAAACAAAGCAAAAAACAAACTAAATTGTGGATATTACATTTACAACATATAAAATATTAATAGCTTGTACATATCATCGTGTGGATATTCGTTACCCATAGTTTTTCACTTTTTTTAATAAAATGAAATTACTAACTATAACGATTACATTATGACATTCAAAGATCAAATATTACAAGGTATACCTCAACAATTACCTAAACAAAAAGCATACGATACATCTATAAATCACGCACCAAAACGTAAAGCAATTCTTTCGGCTGAAGAAGAAAAACTAGCCTTAAAAAACGCGTTACGTTATTTCGATAAAAAAGATCACGCTACACTTCTGCCAGAATTCAAACAAGAACTAGAGATTTATGGAAGAATCTATATGCATAGATTTCATCCTGACTATAAAATTTACGCAAGACCAATCTCTGAATATCCTGCAAAATCAAAACAAGCCGCAGCCATTATGTTAATGATTCAAAATAACCTGGATCATGCAGTTGCACAACATCCACATGAACTAATTACCTATGGCGGAAATGGTGGTGTTTTTTCTAATTGGGCACAATATTTACTTACAATGAAATATTTAGCCGAAATGAATGATGAACAAACATTGGTTATGTATTCTGGTCATCCAATGGGTTTATTCCCTAGTCATAAAGAAGCGCCAAGAGTTGTAGTTACTAATGGTATGATGATTCCTAACTACTCTAAACCAGACGATTGGGAAAGATTCAACGCACTTGGAGTAACACAATATGGTCAAATGACTGCTGGAAGTTATATGTATATTGGTCCACAAGGTATTGTTCACGGAACAACAATTACAGTTCTAAATGGATTTAGAAAAATAAAAAAAGAACCTAAAGGGAATTTGTTTGTAACATCTGGTTTAGGAGGAATGTCTGGAGCACAACCTAAAGCAGGAAATATTGCTGGTTGTATTACAGTATGCGCAGAAGTTAACCCTAAAATTACTCAAGTTAGATTAGATCAAGGTTGGATCGACGAGAAAATAACAGATTTAAATCTTTTAGTAGAAAGAGTAAATAAAGCTAAAGCAGAAAAAGAAACCGTATCTATCGCTTACTTAGGTAATATTGTTGATGTCTGGGAAAAATTCGATAAAGCTAATATTCATATAGATTTAGGAAGCGATCAAACCTCTTTACATAATCCGTGGGCTGGAGGCTATTATCCTGTTGATATTCCATTTGAGGAAGCTAATAATATGATGGCTAATCAACCTGAATTGTTTAAAGAAAAAGTTCAAGAAACATTGCGTCGTCACACTAACGCAATTAATAAACATACCGCAAAAGGAACTTATTTTTTCGATTACGGTAATGCTTTTTTATTAGAAGCCTCTAGAGCTGGAGCAGATATTATGGCTGAAAATAATATCGATTTCAAATACCCAAGTTATGTCCAAGATATTATGGGGCCTATGTGTTTCGATTATGGCTTTGGACCATTTCGTTGGGTTTGTGCTTCTGGTAATTCAGAAGATTTAGCTAAAACTGATAAAATTGCTTGTGATGTTCTTGAGGAAATAAAGAAAAATTCACCAAAAGAAATTCAACAACAAATGGCGGATAATATCCAATGGATAAAAGGTGCCCAAGAAAACAAATTAGTAGTAGGTTCTCAGGCAAGAATACTATATGCAGATGCTGAAGGAAGAATGAAAATTGCTGATGCATTTAATAAGGCTATTGCTAAAGGAGAAATAGATATAGTTATATTAGGAAGAGATCATCATGATGTTTCTGGAACCGATTCTCCATACAGAGAAACAAGTAATATCTACGACGGATCTCGTTTTACAGCAGATATGGCAATACATAACGTTATTGGAGATAGCTTTCGTGGCGCTACTTGGGTAAGTATACATAATGGTGGTGGCGTTGGCTGGGGAGAAGTTATAAATGGTGGATTTGGTATGGTTCTTGATGGTAGTAAGGAAGCTGAAAAGCGATTAAAATCAATGCTATTCTGGGATGTTAATAATGGTATTGCAAGACGAAGTTGGGCAAGAAACGAGGAAGCTGTTTTTGCAATAAAACGTGCTATGCAGGTAGAACCTAATTTAAAAATTACCATTCCTAATATAGTAGATGATGAATTATTAGACTAATTCTAAAAACATTTACCATGAAAAACAATATTTACATTTTAGCTTTTTTAACTTTATTTTTAAGTTCATGTATCAGTGTTAATGTTAGTTCGGATTACGATTCTAAAACTAACTTTAGTAGTTATTCAACTTTTGCATATTCAAAATCAGGTATTGATAAAGCAGAAATCAACGATTTAGATAAAAAGAGAATCCTAAGAGCATTAGATGCAGAACTTCTAATAAAAGGGTTTTCAAAGTCTGAAAATCCAGAGGTTTTAGTAAGTTTTTTTACAAAATCTAACGAACAAATTGACGTGAACAGAAACAATTTTGGTTGGGGCTTTGGCGGAGGATTTATTGGAGGAAGTTTTGGAACAAACGTTTCTAGATCTACACAAGGTATTTTATATATTGACTTAATTGATACTAAAACCAACGAATTAATTTGGCAAGGAAAAGGTTCTGGTTATTTAACAACGGGTAATGTTGAAAAAAAAGAAGCCAGAATTAAAGAGTTTGTCTCTAAAATTTTAGAAGCATATCCGCCAGAAACAAACTAATCGCAAAAAATTAGAGAACAAAAAATAGCACCTTTACAAGAACATTATTCCTTGTAAAGGTGCTATTTTTGTATAAATTAAGTTTTTAAAGTGATTTTGCATAAATGAAACATTACGACATTATAATTATTGGAGGCGGAGCAGCAGGGTTTTTTGCAGCTATAAATACTGCTGAAAAATTTCCAAACCTAAAAATTGTAATACTTGAACGTGGGAAAGATGTTTTGGGTAAGGTTAAAATTTCTGGTGGCGGAAGATGTAATGTAACACATGCAGAATTTACACCTAAAGAGCTTACTTACAATTACCCTAGAGGTGAAAAGGAATTATTAGGACCTTTCCATACCTTTATGACTGGTGACACAATGGAATGGTTTGATAATCGTGGTGTTGAATTAAAAATTGAAGATGATGGACGCATATTCCCAGTTTCTAACAACTCGAAAACTATAATAGATTGTTTTTTAAACGAAACTAAAAAACATAACATAGAAATATTAACTAATCAAGGTGTAAAAGATATTATTTACAGCAATGACAAGTGGGAAATAACAACAGGATCAGATATATTTACATCAAATAAACTTTTGGTAGCAACAGGAAGCAGTCCCAAAATGTGGGAAATTTTAAAAAAATTAAACCACACAATCACCAATCCTGTACCTTCTTTATTTACGTTTAATTGTAAAGACAATCGCATATCAGATATTCCTGGTGTAGTTGCGCAAAATGTTAATGTAAAAGTTTTAAACACCAGCTTAGAATCCGAAGGACCATTACTAATAACTCATTGGGGTTTTAGCGCACCTTCAATTTTAAAAACATCTGCTTTTGGCGCTTTAGAGTTGGCAAAATTAGACTACAAATTTACTATAGAAATTAACTTCTTAAGTTTAGATTTAGAAACGGTTTTAAACGATTTAAAGGACCTTAAATTAGAAGAAGCGAGAAAAACAGTATACAAATTTGCTCAATTTGAGCTACCAAAACGCTTATGGCATAAATTAGTATTAGAAGCTAATATAAAAGAAGACACTAAATGGGCAGATTTAAACAAACAACAATTAGAAGCTTTAGCCAAACAATTGTGTCAGGCACAATTTAAAATAGATGGAAAAAGCACCTTTAAAGATGAGTTTGTTACAGCTGGCGGAATTAACCTAAAAGAAATAGACTTTAAAACCTATAAAAGCAAACAGCATCAAGATTTATATTTCGCTGGCGAAGTTTTAAATATTGATGCTGTTACTGGTGGATTTAATTTTCAAAACGCATGGACTAGCGGATATATTGTAGCCCAAAATATAGGTTTGTAATCTGTTATTCAATTAAACGAATACAGTCCCAAGACATTTCTATGGCGTCTTCAATTTGTTTATCGTCCATTTCTAATTCTTCACGTAATCTAATTCTAGAAATAGTAATTAAGTTCCCAAAAGCCATTTGCATTAAAAGCTTTAAGTCAACATTTTTAAGATGTTTATTTTCTATCCCTTGAATCATAAAATCTTTCATCCCTTTATAATGAATAACGTTTTTATCTACTTCTTCACTATCAATAATAGGAGGAATAGCAACAATGTCCATAAAGTAAAATGCAGATGGATTTGATATAAAATAATTATAAAAATTAATCCACAACTGTCTATATTGCTCTTTAAAAGGTTTTGTTTGATCTCTATTTAGCACTAACATTCTGGCTAAATCTTGTACAATCATCGTGTAAAGCTCCTTAACAATATCTTCTTTAGTATCGTAATAATGATATATGGTACCAACAGCTACATTAGCCTCTTTTGCTACCTTAGATATAGGAGTTGCGTTTAGTCCGTTTTTAGCAGACAGTTCTAGCATTGTTAATAAAATACGTTGTTTTTTATCCATTTTAAGAGGAAATCGTAATGTTTATTCTGTAATAAATGATTTACAAATGTAAAGTTTTCTTCTTTATATCCGAATATTTATTTCATTAAATAATATTCAAAATAGCATTATCTTTGCCTTAAAGAATGATAATAAATGAAAGAGATACGGTTTTTAGCTAACACCAAACAAAAATCTATAGAAAATGGTGTAACAACCTGGTCTTCACCGAGTAATATTGCTTTAGTGAAATATTGGGGTAAAAGAAAGGAGCAAATTCCAGAAAACACGTCTATTAGTTTTACTTTAAATCAATGCAAAACAATTACCAATCTAACTTATACTAAAAAAGAGGACAATTTAAATTTTAGTTTTGATGTATTTTTAGATGGTGAAAAACAAGATGATTTTAAACCTAAAATCGAAGTTTTTTTTAATCGAATAACGCCTTACCTTTCATTTTTAAAAGATTTTCATTTTAAAATAGAAACAAAAAACACATTTCCACATAGTTCTGGTATTGCTTCTTCAGCATCAGGAATGAGTGCTTTAGCAGCTTGTTTAATGTCTATAGATAAAGAGCTAAATCCAGAAATGAACTCTCAATTTATTTTACAAAAAACATCTTTTCTTGCAAGATTAGGCTCTGGAAGTGCTTGCAGAAGTTTAGAAGGAGACTTAGTAGTTTGGGGAGAACATAAATCAATAGTAAATAGCAGTAATTTATTTGGTGTAAAATTTCCATTTAATACGCACAATAACTTTAAAAACTATCAAGACACAATTCTTTTGGTAGATAAAGGAGAAAAACAAGTGAGTAGCACTATTGGTCATAACTTAATGCATAATCACCCGTTTTCTCAACAACGTTTTGTTCAGGCAAATCAGAATTTAGAAAAAATCACAGCTATTCTTCAGAATGGAAATTTAGACGAGTTTATTTCTTTAGTTGAAAGTGAAGCGCTTACACTTCACGCTATGATGATGTCTAGTATGCCTTATTTCATATTAATGAAGCCAAATACTTTAGAAATAATTAACAAAATTTGGGCATTTAGAAAAGCAACAAATTCAAAAGTTTGTTTTACCTTAGATGCAGGCGCAAATGTACATGTTTTATATCCTGAATCAGAGAAAGATTCTGTTTTACAGTTTATTAAAAATGAGTTAGTTGTGTATTGCCAAAATGGTCATTATATTTGTGATAATATTGGTAAAGGCTTAGAGCAATTATAAGTCTTAATTAATTAAAATATTAGGTTATGAAAGGACCACTTTTTTATTCGAAAATATTATTATTTGGAGAGTACGGAATTATTAAAGATTCTAAAGGACTTTCTATACCTTATAGTTTTTATAATGGTGCACTAAAAAATGATGGTAACACCTCTAAAATTGCTTTAGAGTCTAATTCTAACTTAAAAAAATATGCAGATTATCTAGCAACAATTAATTCTGATATTGTTTCTTTTAATATAGATAATTTACACGAAGATATTTCTAAAGGAATGTATTTTGACTCTTCTATACCACAAGGTTATGGTGTTGGAAGTTCTGGTGCTTTAGTTGCCGCTTTGTATGATCAATATGCAAATGATAAAATTACCGTTTTAGAAAACTTAACAAGAGAAAAATTATTAAAACTGAAGACTGTTTTTTCTGAAATGGAATCTTTTTTTCATGGAAAATCGTCTGGATTAGACCCTTTAAATAGTTATCTAAGTTTACCTATTCTAATAAACTCTAAAGATAACATAGAAGCTACTGGAATTCCTGCACAAAGTGCTACGGGTAAAGGTGCTGTTTTTTTATTAGATAGCGGTAAAATAGGTGAAACCGCTCCTATGGTTAGTATTTTTATGGAGAACATGAAAGCTTCTGGTTTTCGTAATATGCTTAAAGATCAGTTTACTAAACATACAGATGCTTGTGTAGAAGATTTCTTAAAAGGAGATATTAAATCACTATTTAACAACACAAAACAATTAAGTAAAGTTGTTTTAAACCATTTTAAACCAATGATACCTCAACAATTTCACGAGTTATGGAAAAAAGGTTTAGAAACTAACGATTACTATTTGAAATTATGTGGTTCTGGCGGCGGCGGATATATTTTAGGGTTTACTGAAGATATAGATAAGGCTCAAGAATCTTTAAAAGATTATAAGTTAGAAGTAGTTTATAACTTCTAAAACTAGCTTCTATCACATAATTAATTTATTTCATTTTTATTCTTACTATGCTAAAGCGTAATCAGAAACATATATTATTAAAATTTTTTAGTATGTTTTCTGTCGTTAGAGGCTACAATGTACTTATTGTAATTATTGCACAGTATTTAGCTTCTATATACATTTTTGCACCTCAATTAACTATTAAAGAGGTCCTTTTAGATCTAAATTTATTAATGCTAGTGTTGGCATCTTCAGCTACTATTTCAGCTGGTTATATTATTAATAACTTTTACGACTCTGAGAAGGATTTAATCAATAGGCCAAACAAAAGTATGTTGGATAAACTGGTAAGTCAAAACACCAAATTGTCTTTTTACTTTGTGCTTAATTTTTTAGCTATAATTTTAGCAAGCTATGTGTCGTTTAAAGCTGTAATATTTTTTTCTGCATATATTTTTGGCATATGGTTTTACTCACATAAATTAAAACGACTTACCTTTATTGGTAATATAACGTCTACTCTACTAACTATAACTCCTTTTTTTATTGTTGTACTGTATTATTCAAGTTTTAGGACTATTGTATTTATACATGCAGTGTTTTTGTTTTTAATTATGTTAGTTCGTGAATTAACTAAAGATTTAGAGAATTTAAAAGGCGATTTAACTCAAAATTACAAAACAGTTCCTATTGTTTTTGGCCTTACAACAACAAAGTTGTTAATTACTTTTTTACTCAGCTTAACACTTATACCAATCTACTTTTTACTAAGCACTAAAGCGGTTGGCTTAATGTCTTGGTATTTTTATATTTGTTCAGCTCTACTGCTTTTTTTTATTCTTTTGCTTTGGAAATCTAATAGTAAGCAACACTATAATTGGCTTCACAATATTCTTAAAATTATTATAGCCGCAGGCGTTTTTTGTATTGTTCTAATAGATATTAACTTGGTTTTAAATAAGCTACATTAATTAACATAAAATCTAGTCCAAAAAATGGTCTATTACAATTAAAGATTATCTTTGTAGCATATAATGTAAAATGCTAAGCATTTAAATAAGGAAAATACCATGTCAGAACGCAGAAACAACAAAAGAAATCCAAACAAAACTAATGGACCAAGCAAACCTGTTTCTAAAAGACCTGCTAAAAAACGTTTTAGTAAATCTGCAGAAAACTCAGCAGACAAACCTAAAACAAAAGACAAAGCTTTTGATGCTAAAAAAATAGTTACAAAAATGCCTAAACCGGCAAATCCAGATGTAATTCGTTTAAATAAATATATTGCTAATTCTGGTGTTTGCTCTAGAAGAGAAGCAGACTCTTTTATTGCCATGGGATTAGTAACTGTTAATGGTAAGATTATTAACGAAATGGGCTACAAAGTAAAACTTGAAGACGAAGTTAAATATGATGGCGCCAGAATTAACCCAGAGAAAAAAGCTTACGTTTTATTAAATAAACCTAAAGGTTTTGCTACAACTACAAGCGAAGGAAAAGGTAGAACTGTAATGGATTTAGTTGCTAATGCTACAACATCTAGAATTAAACCAATTGGAAGATTAGGAAGAAGTACTACAGGATTATTACTGTTTACTAACGACATAGACATCTCTAGTAAGTTTACAAACTCTAACAAAGGAATTCCACGTTTATTCCATATAGAACTAAATAAAAACTTAAGATTCGAAGATTTTAAACAAATCCAAGAAGGTTTTAGAGTCGATGGGAAAATGGTTACTGTTGAAGAGATTAGCTATACAGATAACAACAATAAAAAAGAAATAGGTTTACGAATTAAAAACACTGGAAACACTATTTTACACACTATATTTGATCATTTTAATTACGAAATGGAACGTATAGATTGTGTTACTATTGGACATTTAACTAAAAAAGATTTACCTCGCGGACATTGGAAACATTTAAGTGCTTTAGAGTTAAATACGTTGCAAATGATGTAATCTATAACAGATTATTTTAAAATATTAAAACCCCTTTTAAGTTTAACTTGAAAGGGATTTTATATTACACAAAAGGCTATAAAAGTTGACTTTGTCATTTTTTTAGCCGAACTTCGTTTAACTGCTGATATAAAACATTGTAACGATTTCATATCATCTTGTTAAACGATTTTTTTTTAATATGTTAAAAAAATTTAACATTAAGTTTAAAACAAAAAATCCCAAACCTAAGGTTTGGGATTTTTAAATATTAAGATTCTAAATTAATTATTAGTATCTATAATGTTCTGGTTTGTATGGTCCTTCAACAGTTACGCCAATATATTCTGCTTGGTAAGGCTTAAGTTCTGTAAGCTCTACACCTATTTTAGCTAAATGTAATTTTGCTACTTTTTCGTCTAAGTGCTTAGGTAGCATATACACATCATTCTTATAGTTTTCACTATTTTTCCAAAGCTCTATTTGAGCTAACGTTTGGTTAGTAAAAGAGTTAGACATTACAAAACTTGGATGACCTGTAGCACAACCTAAGTTTACTAATCTACCTTCTGCTAACAAAATAACTTCTTTTCCGTTAACTGTATATTTATCAACTTGAGGTTTAATCGTATCTTTTGTATGTCCGTGGTTTTCGTTTAACCAACCAACTTGAATTTCGTTATCAAAGTGTCCAATATTAGCCACAATAACTTTGTCTTTCATTGCTTCAAAATGTTCTGCACGAACAATATCTTTGTTTCCTGTTGTAGTAATTACAATATCAGAATTTCCAACTACAGTTTCTAATTTCTTAACTTCAAAACCATCCATTGCAGCTTGTAAAGCACAAATAGGATCAATTTCTGTAACAGTAACAATAGAACCTGCACCTTTAAAAGAAGCTGCTGTACCTTTACCAACATCTCCATAACCACAAACCGTTACACGTTTTCCAGCTAACATAACATCTGTTGCTCTACGAATTGCATCTACTGCAGATTCTTTACAACCATATTTATTATCGAATTTAGATTTTGTTACAGAATCGTTTACATTAATAGCTGGCATTGTTAATGTACCATTTTTAACGCGTTCGTATAATCTATGTACTCCTGTTGTTGTTTCTTCAGATAAACCTTTAATTCCTGCTGCTAATTCTGGGTAACGATCTAAAACCATATTAGTTAAATCTCCACCATCATCAAGAATTAAATTTAATGGCTTTCTATCTTCACCAAAAAACAAAGTTTGCTCAATACACCAGTCAAATTCTTCTTCTGTCATATCTTTCCACGCATAAACCGCAGTTCCAGCTTCTGCAATTGCAGCAGCAGCTTGATCTTGTGTAGAAAAAATATTACAAGAACTCCAAGTAACTTCTGCTCCTAAAGCTTGTAATGTTTCTATTAAAACAGCTGTTTGGATAGTCATATGTAAACAACCAGCAATTCTTGAACCCTTTAAAGGTTGCTCATTTTTATATTCTTCACGCAAAGACATTAAACCTGGCATTTCTGCTTCAGCTAATAAAATCTCTTTTCTTCCCCATGCCGCTAAAGACATATCTTTTACCTTATTAGGTACGTAAGCTACAGTTTTTGTACTCATTTTTTTCTTTTGAAATATTATACGAGAAACAACTTTGCGATTAGCCTTATATTTGGTTAAATTCGCTACTAAATTATTACTCATGCATTATAGCAGTGCAAAGGTAAGCAATAACCTTTAGAAATTTAAATGCCTCTTTATAAATCCATAAGTGTAAACTCACAAACTACTGTTAAAATCTGGAAGATTGAAGAATCTTTCACGGATTTATTCAATCCAGAACAGCTTAAACCAAGAAGTTTAGAGCGCGTAAATGGGATGAAAAGTGAGCTACACCAACGTGGGTTTTTAAGTGTGAGACAATTATTAGCTGAGTTTGGTTATACAGATTTTGACTTGTATTACGACGAAAATGGAAAACCACATTTAAAAGACGGTAAAGAAATTTCTATAACACATTCTTTTACGTTTTCGGCAGTTATTGTAAGCTCTCAAAAAGTAGGAATTGATGTTGAAAAACAACGTGATAAAATAACTCGTATAGCAGATAAATTTGTGGATTATGAGTTTAAATATTTGAACAAAAAATCTAAAGATTATATTAATAAGTTAACCGTAATTTGGTGTATTAAAGAATCGTTATATAAATTATTTGCTACACCAGGAATGTTGTTTAGAGAACATTTTTTAGTAATTCCATTTTCTGTTGAAGACAAAAACACCATAGCTTGGATAGATTACAATGGTATAAAAAAACGTTATAACACGTCTTTTTTAGAGTTTGAAGGATTTACTTGTGCTTATGCTATAGAAAAATGAAACAAATCTTAAAACATATTGAAAAAGCAATTACTGATAAAAACAAACTATTAGCCGTTTTAATAGATCCTGATAAATTTATTTTAAGTGAATTAGATGTCTTTCTAAAGAACATACACAAAACTATTGCTACACATATTTTTATTGGTGGAAGTACTGTTGAGGCTAATGTTACGCAACAACTTGTAAAAGCTTTAAAACAAAAGACAGATTTACCTTTAGTCTTATTTCCCGGAGATGTGACTCAAATTTCTGATGCTGCAGATGCTATTTTATTTTTGTCTTTACTTTCTGGTAGAAATTCAGATTATTTAATAGGTAAACACGTAAAAAGTGTGCCTTTATTAGAGAAAACCGATTTAGAAATTATCTCTGCAGGTTATATTTTAATTGAAAGTGGTAAAGAAACAGCCGTACAACGTGTTACCAAAACATTACCATTATCCGATAAAAAGATAATAAGTCAAACGGCAAAAGCAGGTGAATTTCTAGGAATGAAACTTATTTATTTAGAAGCTGGTAGTGGTGCAAATTATCCAGTTGCTTTAGATATTATAACAGAAACTAAAAAACGTCTACAAATACCTTTAATTGTTGGAGGCGGAATTAGATCTCTACAACAACTAGAAAACGCATACATTGCTGGAGCAGATCTTGTAGTAATTGGTACTGCTTTTGAAGAAAATAAACAGTTTTTTAAAGAATTATTAAA
>NZ_JBELDZ010000011.1:0-44086 GCF_042094015.1 Aurantibacter sp.
AAAATATTATGATTTTCAACTTGATCTAATTGATATTTAGAAAAAGTTAAACCAGATATTGTTAATGCAACTAAACCAATTGCTGCATATTTTAAATAAGTTTTGTAACCATTAGTTTTTTTAAGTATTGGTATAACAGGACTTTCAACAATAGTTGTTTCTTTATTAGAAACAACAACTCTATTTACGTTTGTTGATGTAAATTGAGACAATCCAAAAGATTCTGTTAAGTAATTTATACTATAATTAGGTGTAAAATCTATTTTAGATAAAGTATTAAGAGTTAACTCTCCTATATTCTCAAAGTAAAGTACATCACCTTCAATTAAAGCAGATTTAAACCGTTGTACTTGCTTGCTAATTTTTTGGTTAGCAGCCTCAAATGGAATTTGCTCTACATCAGCAATATATCGAGCTAATAAACCATCATTGTTTTTTATTTGCTCGTTGAATAATAACGCCTTTTTAGGCGCAAAGAATGTGTTGTTGGTTGTATTAATTTCCGCTGAAACTCGTTGTGTTATAAAAGCACCAAATTCTGGTACTATTACGCAGTCGTATCTATATAATAAATCAGCTATGTAGTTCTGTAATTGCATCTATACAAAGTTAGACTTTTTTAAAAAAGATTAAAATTTCTTGTATATTAGTTATCAACACAAGGCCTTATTTTTTGCTTTGCGCTTCAAAATCAATCACCTATCTATGAAAAAAAATGAGCTTTTACATGCTTTAGCCTTACAACACGTATCTAAAATAGGAGATATTACCTCTAAAAAACTCATTTCACATTGTGGTTCTGCTGAAGCTGTGTTTAAAGAAAAGACTTCAAATCTTTTAAAAATTGATGGTATAGGTTCTGTCACTATAAGTGATTTGCATAAATCAAACCATATAGAAGCTGCTGAAAAAGAACTGCGTTTTATTGAAGAAAATAGTATTGCAGCTTTTTATTTTACAGATGAAGCTTATCCAGATAAGTTAAAGCATTGTATTGATGCACCATTAGTGTTATTTCAAAGAGGAAATGTAAACCTAAAACAACAACGCATTATCAGTATTGTTGGCGCAAGAAAAATTACCACAGCAGGAATAGCTTTTTGTGAGCGTTTAGTTGAAGAATTAGCGATTTACAATCCTGTAATTATTTCTGG
This sequence comes from Aurantibacter sp., assembly GCF_042094015.1. Taxonomy (NCBI): domain Bacteria; kingdom Pseudomonadati; phylum Bacteroidota; class Flavobacteriia; order Flavobacteriales; family Flavobacteriaceae; genus Aurantibacter; species Aurantibacter sp. Next base: position 1,155 of record NZ_JBELDZ010000011.1, read on the forward strand.
TTTTGCTTATGGAACGGATATTACAGCACATAAGTCTGCTATAAAACATAACCTACAGACTGTAGGTTGCTTAGCGCATGGTTTAAATCAAATCTATCCTAAAGTACATAAAAAGTATATGGTAGATGTTGAGAAAAATGGTGGATTCTTAACCGATTTTTGGAGTAGTGCTACTTTTGATAGAAATAATTTTTTAAAACGAAATCGAATTATTGCAGGTATAAGCGAAACAACTATTGTTATAGAATCTGCAGAAAAAGGCGGAAGCCTTGTAACTGCAGATATTGCTAATTCTTATAATATAGATGTATTTGCAGTTCCTGGACGCGTTACAGATTCCCAAAGTGTAGGTTGTAATAATTTAATAAAACAGAATAAAGCGCATTTATTATCTACACCATTAGATGTGCCTTATATTTTGAATTGGCAGTTAGAGGAGCTACAAAAGCCCGTAATACAAAAACAACTTTTTGTAGAATTAACTAAAGAAGAGCAAGTCGTTTACAACTTTTTAAAAACGAAGAACAAAGAATTATTAGATGTAATTGCTATAGAATGCAAAATGCTAACCTATAAATTAGCTGGCATTTTAATTACTATGGAACTAAAAGGTGTGGTTAGACCTTTACCCGGTAAATTGTTTGAGGTGATTTAATAACCTAATTTCTTTCTAACACGTTTAATTACACCATTACACACTAAACTTGCTTTGTTAGCTCCAATACTTAAAGCATCGTCAATTTCATTAAGATTATCCATATAATGATTATAGCGTTCGCGTTGAGTTTCAAACTTAGTTAAAATTAGCTCATATAAAGCTTGTTTTGCATGTCCGTACCCGTAATTTCCATTTTCGTAATTGGCTTTCATACCTGTAACTTCTGCTTCAGAAGCTAATAAACTATATAAAGCAAAACAGTTACATGTTTTCCATTCTTTCGGATCTTCTAATGGTGTGCTATCTGTAGCAATACCCATTATTTGTTTACGTAATTTTTTCTCCGGTAAAAATATGTCAATAAAATTATTTTTACTCTTACTCATTTTAGAACCATCGGTTCCAGGAATTAATTTTGTTTCTTCTTGTATTTTAGCATCTGGCAACACAAAAGTATCGCCTAATTTTGCGTGAAAACGAGAAGCCACATCACGTGTCATCTCTATATGCTGTAATTGATCTTTACCTACAGGAATAATTTCAGCATCGTAAGCTAAAATATCTGCCGCCATAAGCATTGGATAAGAAAATAAACCACAATTTACATCTTCTAACCTATCTGCTTTATCTTTAAAACTATGTGCTAATGTTAAACGCTGGTATGGGAAGAAACAGCTTAAATACCAAGTTAATTCTGTTACTTGGGGAATATCACTTTGCCTATAAAAAACAGTTTTATCAATATCTAAACCAAAAGCAAGCCAAACTGCAGCCGTAGAATACGTGTTTTGTCTTAACGTTTCCGCATCTTTTATCTGAGTTAAAGAATGCATATCTGCAATAAACAAGAACGATTCGTTTGCTGGATTATTTGCCATATCTATGGCTGGAATTAATGCACCTAAAATGTTTCCTAAATGTGGTGTTCCTGTACTTTGTATTCCGGTAAGTATTCTTGACATAATATTTATTTATACCTAGCAAAGGTAAATGAAAACAATAAAAAGATTAAAATTAATTGTCGATAAAATTAATTAGATTTGAAACTTATGAAAGTACTTAAATATCCGTTTTGGCTTCTTTATCGTATTTGGTTTTATGTGGTTATGGCAATTCCAATTTTAGTAATGTTTCCTTTGCTATTTATCTCTATACTTAAAGAAGCTTGGTATCCATTCTTTTTTAAATTAGCACAAATTTGGGCGCGATTTATCCTGGTTTTTATGGGCTTTAAAACTAAAATAACTAAAGAGGAAACTACAGATATTTCTAAGAGTTATATGTTTATTGCAAACCATACTTCTATGACGGATATTATGCTAATGCTAATAGCTGTTAAAAACCCTTTTGTATTTGTTGGTAAAGCTGAGTTGGCTAAAATTCCGCTTTTTGGTTTTTTCTATAAAAGAACGTGTATTTTAGTAGATCGGAATAATTCTAAAAGCCGACAAGCTGTTTTTTCTAGAGCACAAGAACGTTTAAAACAAGGCTTAAGTATTTGTATTTTCCCAGAAGGTTTAGTTCCTGAAGAACATATAGATTTAGCTGAATTTAAAGATGGTGCATTTAGGTTAGCAATAAATCATCAAATACCAATTGTGCCTTTAACATTTTATGACAACAAAAAACGTTTTTCTTATACTTTTTTTAGTGGTTCACCAGGAAGAATGAAAGTAAAAATGCATAGGTTTATCTCTACAGTAAGTTTAGAGTCTAAAGAAGATATTATTACTCTTCGAGAACAATCTAGAAGCGTTATTTATAATGAATTAATTAAAAAAAAAGCCCAATAAAAAATTAGTTTTTTATTGGGCTTTTTTTAAATGATTAATCTTCTTTTTGAATTACAAAATCTTCCATAAATTTAGTAGTGTAATTTCCAGAAATATAATCAGGATGTTCCATTAATTGTCTATGGAAAGGAATAGTAGTTTTAATTCCTTCGATAACGAACTCATCTAAAGCACGTTTCATTTTACTAATAGCCTCTTCTCTAGATTGTGCTGTAGTGATTAACTTAGCAATCATAGAATCGTAATTAGGAGGAATAGAATAACCTGCATAAACATGTGTATCTAAACGAACACCATGTCCGCCTGGTGCGTGTAATGTTGTGATTTTCCCTGGTGAAGGTCTAAAATCGTTAAAAGGATCTTCAGCATTTATTCTACACTCTATAGAGTGTAATTGTGGTAAATAGTTTTTACCTGTAATTTTAACACCTGCGGCAACTAAAATCTGTTCACGGATTAAGTCAAAGTCTATAACTTGTTCTGTAATTGGATGTTCTACCTGAATACGTGTATTCATTTCCATAAAGTAGAAATTTCTATGCTTATCTACTAGAAATTCCACTGTACCAGCACCTTCATATTTAATAAATTCTGATGCTTTGACTGCAGCTTCCCCCATTCTTTTACGTAAATCATCAGTCATAAATGGTGAAGGCACCTCTTCTGTTAATTTTTGATGACGACGTTGTACTGAACAATCTCGTTCAGATAAATGACATGCTTTTCCAGATGAATCTCCGACAATTTGTATTTCTATATGTCGTGGCTCCTCAATTAGCTTTTCCATATACATATCATCATTTCCAAAAGCAGCTTTAGATTCTGCACGAGCAGATTCCCAAGCGTTTTGTAAATCTTCTTCTTTCCAAACCGCACGCATTCCTTTTCCACCACCACCAGCAGAAGCTTTTAGCATAACTGGATAACCGGTTTCTAAAGCAACTTTTTTACAATCTTCAAAAGTTTCAATAACTCCTTCACTTCCTGGTACACAAGGTACTCCGGCAGAAATCATTGTAGACTTGGCATTTGCTTTATCTCCCATGCGGTCTATCATCTCTGCTGAAGCACCAATAAATTTTATATCGTGTTCAGTACAAATTTTAGAAAACTTTGCATTTTCTGATAAAAAGCCATAGCCTGGGTGAATCGCATCCGCATTAGTAATTTCTGCTGCTGCAATAATATTAGGTATTTTTAGGTAAGATTCATTACTTGGCGCTGGTCCAATGCAAACTGCTTCATCAGCAAATTTCACATGTAAGCTTTCTGCGTCCGCTGTTGAATAAACCGCGACAGTTTTGATTCCCATTTCTTTACATGTACGAATTACACGTAAAGCAATTTCACCTCTATTTGCAATTAATATTTTTTTAAACATAGCTCTAAGTTTAAGGTTTTAAAAGTTTAAAGTGAAATTCACATCAAATTTAAGAGATTATAAATTTCAAAAAAGATTAAACTTTAACCTAAGATGGGTCTACTAAAAATAATGGTTGGTCAAATTCTACTGGAGAAGAATCATCTACTAATATTTTAACAACTTTACCTGAAACTTCAGATTCAATTTCGTTAAATAATTTCATAGCTTCAATAATACAAAGAACATCTCCTTCTGCTATAGTTTGACCAACTTCAACAAATAATGGCTTATCTGGAGATGGTTTTCTATAAAAAGTTCCAATAATTGGAGATTTTACTGTAATAAATTTTGAATCTTCATTTTCTTCAGTTTTTACACCATCAGTTGCTGGTGGTGCAGCTGCAGGCATTGCTGCAGGAACTCCTGTTTGCGGCATTGCCATTTGTGGCATACTCATTGGCATTTGCTGCACAAAAGTAGTTTCAGTTTCTGAACCAGTTTTAATGGTTATTTTAACATCGTCTGTTTCAAGTTTAACTTCACTTGCACCAGATTTTGCAACGAATTTAATTAAGTTTTGAATGTCTTTTAAATCCATAATATTTATTTGTTAGTTTTTTGTTAGTTAGAATTATAAGCCCACTTTAAATAAATTGAGCCCCATGTGAAACCGCCTCCAAAAGCAGCAAATATTAAGTTGTCTCCTTTTTTAAGGTTTTTTTCAAAATCAAATAATAGCAAAGGTAAGGTAGCTGAAGTTGTATTTCCATATCTATGTATGTTTTTTAACACTTTTTCTTCAGGTAATTTCATTCTGTTGGATGCAGCATCTATAATCCTTAGATTTGCTTGGTGAGGAACTAGCCAGTCAACATCTTCACCGGTAAGGTTGTTTCTTTCTAATATTTTAGAGCAAGCATCTGACATTTTTGACACGGCATATTTAAATACTGTTTTGCCCTCTTGATGAACGAAATGTTTTCCTTCATCTATAGTTTTATGAGAAGCTGGTAATATTGATCCTCCAGCATCAATCTTTAAGAATTCTCTTCCAACTCCATCACTTCTTAAGTATTCATCTTGTAATCCTAAACCTTCTTGATTGGGTTCCAATAATACAGCTCCTGCTCCATCGCCAAAAATAATACAAGTAGCTCTATCTGTATAGTCTATAATAGAAGACATTTTATCTGCACCGATAACTAGAATTTTTTTATAACGCTTCGATTCTATAAAACTTGCTGCGGTTGATAACGCATATAAAAAACTTGAGCAAGCAGCTTGTAAATCATAAGAAAAAGCATTTACTGCACCTATTTTGGTTGCTGTATATGCAGCTGTTGAAGCTACTGGAATATCAGGAGTGGTTGTAGCTACAATTACTAATTCTATCTCTTTTGGATTAATATTTTTTTTCGCTATTAAATCTTCTGCAGCTTTAATAGCCATATAAGAAGTTCCTTCGTTTTCGTTTTTAAGAATACGTCGTTCTTTAATACCAGTTCTGGATGTAATCCATTCATCATTAGTATCAACCATACCTTCTAACACTTTATTAGAAAGTATAAAATCTGGAACATAACCGCCAACAGCAGTAATTGCTGCGCTAATTTTACTCATAATTAAGGTTGTTTAATCTTATAAAGATTGTAATTTGTTTTAGATTGTAAAACAATGCAAAATAAGGTGTTTTTAACGTACATAAAAATTAATAACAAAAAAAACGCTCACAATGGAGCGTTTTTGTATGCGCGCATAATAGTTATGCTACGTTTTCTTCTGTAACAGAGTTGTCAATTAAAACTTGACCTCTGTGGTATAATTTACCTTCGAACCAGTGAGCTCTGTGATAAAGGTGAGCTTCTCCTGTTGTTGGGCAAGTTGCAACTTGTGGCGCTGTTGCTTTGTAATGTGTTCTTCTTTTATCTCTTCTTGTTCTTGAGATTTTTCTTTTAGGATGTGCCATTTTATATTTTTATTTATCCGTTAATAGTTTTTTTAAAGAGTCCCATCTTGGGTCTGTACTTTCTTCTTCTTCCTTAATGTCTTTTAATTTAGGGCTAAGTTCTTCTAATTTAATTAATATTTCTGATTTTAAACTTCCATCTTCTATTCCTGGGTGTACTCGCTTTGTTGGTAATGCTAAAACAATTAATTCGTAAACATATTGTTTTATATCAATTTCGTATTCTCCATGTGGTAGAATTAAAATATCGATATTTTCGTCATTAAATTCTTCACCAAAGTTAACCACTAAATCAAATTCGTTTTCAATTTCTTGATTAAATGGTTCGTTTGTAACGTCACAATTCAAATTTACAAGACCTTGAGCTTTAAAATTTAATTCTAAAAAAGTGGATTTCTTTTCTAAAAGTAAATCTACTTTTACTCTAGCGTTATTAAAATCATCATATTCAAAAAAATGTAAGAACGTATTGTCTATTTCAAAATCAAAAAGATGCTTTCCAGCTTTTAATCCCACAAATGGAATAGTAAATTCTTTTAAATGCTTCATTATCACATCTATTTTGAGCCTGCAAATATATACTTATTATCTTTTAATAAAAAGATTTATAAACAATTTTTTGTTTATATCTTTCTCTTGTTACTTTTTAAAGGGTTTTGACTAAGCTCTGAATATAATTTTCTGTTTTTAAATAACTTAATACCTTCAAAAATGGCTTCATTAAACGAATTTATGTTTGCTATACCTTTTCCAGCTATTTCATATGCTGTTCCATGGTCTGGAGATGTTCTTATTTTACTTAAACCTGCTGTAAAATTAACGCCTTCACCAAATGAAAGTGTTTTAAATGGAATTAAACCTTGATCATGGTAAGTTGCAATTATTGCATCGAAAGTTTTATATGTGTCTGAACCAAAAAAACTGTCTGCAGAATAAGGCCCATAAACTAATTTCCCACTATCTTTAATTTTAATTAAGGTTGGCCTAAGAATTACATCATCTTCTTCTCCAATCACACCGTTGTCACCTGTATGAGGGTTTAATCCTAATACAGCAATTTTAGGTTTTGAAATTCCAAAATCTTGAACTAAAGTTTTATGAATGGTATCTATTTTTGAAATAATTAAATCAGGAGTGATTTTTGTTGCTACATTTTTAATTGCTACGTGATCAGTTAAAAGCCCTACTCTTAAATTTCCTGCCGTTAAAAGCATTAAACTATCTCCTTCTAGCTCTTGGTTTAAATAATCTGTATGACCTGGAAAATTAAATTCTTCAGATTGAATATTATGTTTGTTTATTGGAGCTGTAACTAAAACATCTATTAAGTCATCCTTCAAGGCTTTAGTGGCTTTTGTGAATGATTCAATCGCTATTTTACCAATTTTAGGGTTTTCTTCTCCAAAACTGATAGTAAAATCGTTGGAGTAGGTTTCGAATACATTAACCTTGTTTGGTGCTAATTTCTCTAAATCTTTTGTAAAATTAAAATGGGTATTTAAGTTTAAATGGTTTTTTACATAATTTACTGATTTTTGAGAGCCAAAAATCACAGGAGTACAAAAATCAAACATTCTTGCGTCTTGAAAAATACGTAAAATAATTTCTAACCCGATCCCATTTAAATCCCCAACAGATAATCCTAAAACAACTTTTTTTATGTTATTCATTCCTCTTCTAACTAATGTTTGTAAATTTACCAAAGCAAATTTAACGAATTAAAATAGCAAAATAGATGTTTACAGGTATAATTGAAACTCTTGGGGAAGTAACAGCTTTAAATGTTGAAGAATCTAACTTGCATATTGATGTAAAATCTAACATTACCAGCCAATTAAAAATTGACCAAAGTGTTTCTCATAATGGAGTTTGTTTGACAGTTGTGGCTATTAATGAAGATGTTTATACCGTTACAGCAATTAATGAGACTTTACAAAAAACAAACATTAGTAGTTTAAAAGTAGGTGATATTGTTAATTTAGAACGCGCTATGAAATTAGGCGCAAGATTAGATGGACATATTGTTCAAGGTCACGTGGATCAAACAGCTATTTGTGAAGAAATATTAAAGCAGAATGGTAGTTGGATTTACACATTTAAATATAATGAAGATTTAAAGAACTTAACTATAGAAAAAGGATCTATTACAGTAAACGGAACAAGTTTAACGGTAGTAAACTCTTTAAAAAATAAATTTAGTGTAGCAATAATTCCTTATACTTATCAAAACACAGTTTTTAAAACTCTTAAAACCGGAACAATAGTAAATTTGGAATTTGATGTTATTGGGAAATATGTAAAAAGATTAACGGAAGTATATTAAGAATTACTTTTTTTAATCTTTTTATAGATAAAATGACTTCCAAAGGCCAATCCAACAGCTAATAGTATTAAAATATTATTATCAATTGGAACTCCTGGCAACACAATAGGTAATGGCGGCGGCGGTGGTGTAACTTGCGCCATTGCTGTACTACTTATAAAAATAAGTAGGATAAAAGTAATGTATTTTAATCTTCCCATAGTTCGGACTAATTGAAACGTAAAATTAAAAAAAAATACCTAGTATCAAAGTAATACAACAAAAAATATAATTTTTTCTTAAAAAAGAGATAAATAATACCATAAAGTCACTAAAAACCATTCTTGTGACTTTATGGTGTTATTAACTTAATTTAAACGTGTTTTCCAACTTCAAAACCATGTTTGCCTAAGAATTGATTACCACTTTCTATTGCGTCATCTTCTAAAGTTGTCCCCATAGAGTCATTCCAACGGTTTAAATAACCAAATAAAGAAATTACCCCTAACATTTCTACAATTTCACCTTCAGTCCAATGTTCGTGTAAACGTTTTTGAATATTTGTATCTACTGCATTAGGAACCTGGCTTGCTGCCAAGCTAAAATCTAAGGCGGCACGTTCTGCTTCATTAAAAGCAGAATGCGTTCTGTATTCCCAAATATTATCTAATTGTTCTTGTTCAGCGCCATAACGTTCTGCAGCTCTAATTGCATGAGCTTGACAATACCTACAACCTGTTGCGTTACTGCTAACCCAAGCAATCATTCTTTTTAAAGCAGAAGTTACTTTGCCTTCATTTACCATTACCGCTTTATTTAAGTTTATAAAGGCTTTACTAATAGCTGGTCTACGTTGCATTGTTAAAACCGAATTTGGACAAAACCCTAAAGTCTCATTAAAAAAGTCCGCTAATTCTTTAGTTTCTGGATCATGTTCTGCGCTTAATGGTGTTACTAATGGCATTTTGTTATATTTTTAAAGTTATAAATAGTATTTTTGATATGATAAGTCGAAACTATTTAAGTTTCCTTAACGTTTCAACTAAATAATACGCACAAGTAACAAAATATTTTATAAAATATGACAAATAAAATTACAACAACCTGGTTAGGTAATATGAAATTTGAAAGTACTAATCCATCTGGACAAAATCTTTTTATTGATGCAGGCGAAGAAAATGGAGGAAATAACGAAGGTTATAGACCTAAGGCTTTAATGCTTTCTGGTTTAGCTGGTTGTGCAGGTTTAGATGTGGCGTCATTAATTAAGAAAATGAAATTAGATGTAAATTCTTTTAAAATTGAAATTGAAGCGGATTTAACAGAAGAACATCCAAAATATTACGATAAAGTTTCTATGGATTTTCATTTTTATGGAGATAATTTAGATGAAAAGAAGCTACAAAAAACAGTTGATTTATCTGCTGAAAAATACTGTGGTGTTTTAGAAATGTTTCGTCAGTTTGCAGAAGTTAGTATTAATTCGTTTCTTCATAAGAAATAATTTTAATTTACTTAATTAGATATAATGCGTTGGACGCTAAGACCTAAACCTGAACAAAAAAAAATTAATCATTTAAAAGATACCTTAAATGTAGACAGTACTATTGCATCGCTTTTAATACAAAGAGGTATTGAAGATTTTGATACTGCTAAAGATTTTTTTAGACCAAGTTTAGATCATCTACATAATCCTTTTTTAATGAAGGATATGCAAAAAGCAGTAGATAGAATAGGAACTGCTTTAAAAAACAACGAACGGATTTTAGTGTTTGGAGATTACGATGTAGATGGAACCACATCTGTGGCGTTAATGTCAAGTTATTTAAAAACGCATTCCGAAAATATTTCAAGCTATATTCCAGATCGTTACTTAGAAGGCTATGGCGTTTCTTACAAAGGAATTGATTTTGCTCATGATAACGATTTCTCCTTGATTATAGCTTTAGATTGTGGTGTAAAAGCAGTAGATAAAGTATTGTATGCTAAAGAAAAAGGTGTAGATTTTATTATATGTGATCATCATAGACCTGGAAATATAATTCCAAATGCAGTTGCTGTTTTAGACCCAAAACAAGAAGACTGTAATTACCCTTATAATGAGCTTTGTGGTTGTGGTGTTGGTTTTAAATTAATCCAAGCTATAGCATCTACTAAAGGAGAAACAATAGAAGATTTAACTCCATATTTAGATTTAGTTGCCACAGCAATAGGTGCAGATATTGTTCCTATTACAGGGGAAAATAGAGTTTTGGCTTATTTTGGAATGCAGGTTATTAATCAGAATCCCAGAGCTGGTTTTAAAGCTATAATAAATCAGATTAAAAAAGAAGCTTTAACAATTACAGATGTAGTTTTTGTTATTGCTCCAAGAATTAATGCAGCAGGTAGAATGAAACACGGCATTTATGCTGTGGATTTATTAACACAAACCAATGTAGAATTAGCAGAGCAATACGCGCAAGAAATAGAAACTTTTAATACAGATAGACGTGAGGCAGACAAACAAATTACTATTGAAGCTTTACAGCAAATTGAAGAACAAAAAGAACAGAAACATTTTACTTCTGTTGTTTATAACCAAAACTGGCATAAAGGTGTTATTGGCATTGTCGCTTCTAGATTAATAGAAACCTATTATAGACCAACTTTAGTTTTTACTAAAAGTGGCGATTATTTAGCGGCATCAGCGCGATCGGTTTCTGGGTTCGATGTTTATAATGCTCTGGAAGCTTGTAGTGAATATATTGAACAGTTTGGAGGACATAAATATGCTGCAGGTTTGACCTTGAAAGAAGAAAATTATCAAGTATTTAAAGATGCTTTTGAAGCCGAAGTTGGAAAAACAATTCCGAAAAATTTATTGTTACCAGAAATTAAAGTCGATGCTAATTTACAGTTAGACCAAGTCAACGATAAATTAATGCGCATCTTAAAACAATTTTCGCCATTTGGACCAGGAAATATGTCGCCAATATTTATGAGCGAAAATTTACAGGATACTGGTTATGGAAAATGCGTTGGCGAAGATGACAAACATCTTAGAATTACCGTGAAACAGCAAAACAACAATAACAAGTTGGTTTGTATAGGTTTTGGTTTAGGCGACAAATTACCATTAATTAAAAATAAAAATACATTTAAAAGTGTTTTTTCAGTCGATGAAAACGAATGGAAAGGAAATATAAGTTTACAATTAAAACTTAGAGACATTAAAGAATAAATCAATCTTTTAAGCTTTACTATATTTTATATGAAATATTTATTAGTCATTATTTTATTATTTATTAATCTAGTTAGTGCTCAAAACTTAGTAAAAAATGGAAGTTTTGAATCTAGTAAAAAAGGACCTTGGACCTATGGAGATTTTCATAATAATGTTCTTTTTTGGAACAGTCCAAGTTTAGGTACTCCTGATTTATTTAGTTCGGATAGTAAAAAAATGAATACTGTAAATTACCGTGGTAAACAAAAACCAAAAAATGGAAGTATGTATGCTGGAATTTATACATATACAATTAAAGATAATAGTGATTATAGAGAATATATTCAAAATGAATTAAAACAAACACTTAAAGAAAAGCATATCTATAAAATTTCGTTTTACTTAAGCTTAGCCGAAACATCAACACATATTTCCAAAGATATTCAGCTTGTTTTTTCGAATAAAAAAGTTGGAAATACAGTAAAAGCATCTGCCATATTTACGCAACCTACAACACCTAAAAAAATGACTCACGGTTGTATTAATTTAAAAGACGAAGAAGAAACTCAAACCATTTTAATACCATTTTTTGAACAAACATTACTAAGTTACGATTGGATAAAAGTAGAACTAGAATACGAAGCACTGGGTTTTGAATCCTTTTTTACCATTGGTAATTTTAAAACTAATGTAAATACTACTATAAAACCATTAAAAACTGTAGATGTAAATCCATTTACTTATTTTTATTTAGACGATTTTTCAATAACTGAAATTGGAGTTGTACCAGAAAATATTTTTCAACCCGAAAAAACCTACACTTTTAGTAATGTGCTGTTCGATTTTGATAAAGCCATTTTATTAGATTCTTCTATTGAGGAATTGGACAAATTAGCATTTCATTTAAAAACAAATAACAATCTTAATATAGAAATTTACGGACATACAGATAATGATGGTTTGGAAACTAGAAATAAACAATTATCCTTACAACGCGCAAAAGCAGTATCAGATTACTTAATTTATAAAGGCTTAGATAAAACTAGAATAAAATGGTTTGGATTTGGAGCAGAGCAACCTGTGGTAGAAAATAACACAGAAGAAAACAAAGCTATTAATAGACGTGTGAATTTTAAACTAATTAATAATTAATACTTTAGTATTGTGTAGTTTAATGTAGTCGAAATCTAATTAGTTTAATGAAAGTAACTACAGTTTTAAAAGAATTCTATAAGTTAAAACCATTATTTTTGTAGGAAAGTAAATTTTTAAATGCAAAAAAACGATCCATATCAAGCGCTTCGGTTTAAAGAATTTAATACGTTTTTAATTGTTAGGTTTGCTTTAGTTTTAGCTTGGTCTATGCAGTTTGTAGCTATAGAATGGCAAGTGTATAGTTTAACCAAAAACCCGTGGTCTTTAGGTTTAATTGGTTTAATGGAAGTTATTCCAGCAGTTTGTTTAGCTTTATTTGCAGGACATATTGTAGATCAAAAAGAAAAACGTAATCTTCTAATTAAATGTATTCTGGCTTTTTTTGTAATAAGTACAGGTTTGTTTTTAGTAACATTACCACAATACGCTAATAAAAGTAGTTTATATGTTATTTACATTTTAGTGTTTTGTGGCGGTTTGGTTAGAGCATTTATTAGTCCAACTATTTTTTCTTTATTGGCATTAGTAATCCCTAAAAAAGCGTATAGCAATGGTGCTACTTGGAGTAGTTCTACATGGCAAATGGCTTCGGTTTTAGGTCCGGCAATTGCTGGGTTTTCAATTTATAAAATTGGCGTGCATTGGTCTTTATGTTTAGTTGTTGGATTTTCAGTTTTAGCATTAATCGCTTTATTAAATATTAAAAAGAAACCTATACATAATCCTAAAATTGGTGAACCAATTTTTAAGAGTTTAAAAGAAGGTATTCGTTTTGTTAAAAATGAAAAAATTATTTTAGGTGCCATTACTTTAGATATGATTGCGGTACTTTTTGGTGGTGCAGTTGCGTTGCTACCAGTTTTTGCACAAGATATTTTAAAAGTAGGACCAGAAGGTTTTGGTGTTTTAAGAGCTGCTCCTGCAGTAGGCGCTTTTTTAACTATGATCTTTTCTGCCTATTTCCCTTTAAATAAAAACGCAGGTTATAAATTATTATCAGCTATTTTTGGATTTGGTGTTTGTATTATAGTTTTTGGAATGTCAAATATCTATTGGATTTCGGTATTAGCCTTATTTTTTAGTGGAGTAACCGATGGTGTTTCTATGGTAATAAGACAAACTATTATGCAATTAAAAACACCAGATGCTATGCGTGGTCGTGTTTCTTCTGTAGAAAGTATATTTACAGGTTCTTCTAACGAGCTTGGTGCTTTTGAAAGTGGTTTAACAGCTAAATTAATGGGAACAGTTTCTGCAGTAATTTTTGGAGGTTGTATGACTTTAGCTACTGTAGTAACAACTGGAATTGCTTTTCCAACATTAAGAAAGTTAGATTTAACGGATGAAGAATAACCTCTTCTTTTGAATTAAGACATAAAAAAACTCAAAACTTATGTTTTGAGTTTTTTAATTTTTATAAAAACAACTAATTATTTAGTTGCTTCAGCGTAGCGTCTTTCAACTTCATTCCAGTTAATTACATTAAAGAAAGCTTCAATATAATCTGGTCTTCTGTTTTGGTAGTTTAAATAATAAGCATGTTCCCAAACATCTAATCCTAAAATTGGAGTTCCTTCACAAGCAACACCTGGCATTAATGGATTATCTTGATTTGGTGTAGAGCAAACAGAAACAGATCCATCTTTGTGTGCGCACAACCAAGCCCATCCAGAACCAAATTGTGTAGCTGCAGCTTTACTAAAGTCATCTTTAAAAGCATCAAAAGTTTTAAATTTAGATTCAATAGCATCTTTTAAAGCTCCAGATAAACGTCCTTTACCTTCAGGATTCATTACTGTCCAAAATAATGAATGGTTATAAAAACCACCACCATTATTTCTAACCGCTTTATTATTCATATCTAAGTTTCCTAAAATATCTTCAATAGGTTTTCCATCTAAATCTGTACCTTCAATAGCACCATTTAATTTAGTTGTATATCCATTATGATGCTTAGAATGGTGTATTTCCATTGTTTTTGCATCAATATTTGGTTCTAATGCGTTGTATGCGTATCCTAATTCTGGTAATTTAAAAGCCATAATTATATATTTTTTAGTTTAAAATCTAAAAACAAAATTAACTATTATTAATTGGATTAAAATAATTTTTTAATATTCTTTAACAAGTTAAATAGAGTTAAGGTCTATTTTAAGTACTTTTATAGTTGAAAATTAAGCCCTAAATGGAAACCAAAACGCCTTCAAGCTTTAAAATATATGATGCATCTGCAGGAAGCGGAAAAACATTTACTTTAGTAAAAGCATATTTAGGTCTTTTGTTAGCATCGAATAGTGATTTTACATATCAAAACATTTTAGCAATAACCTTTACCAATAAGGCAGTTGGAGAGATGAAAAAACGAATTATTGATACTTTAAAAAAGTTTTCTAATAACGTTATTTTAAATTCTGAAGATGTTATGTTTCTCTCACTTTGTAAAGAGTTAGAGCTGCCTAAAGAGCAAATCCAGAATCGGTCTAAAAGAATTCTAAATACTATTTTGCATAATTATGCTAGCTTTAATATTTCTACTATAGATGGTTTCAACCATAATTTAATTAGAACATTTGCACACGATTTAAAATTACCAGTCAATTTTCAGGTAGAATTGGATACTAAATTATTACTTCAAAAGGCAGTAGATGAGGTGATTTCTAAAGCAGGAATTAATCAAAGTTTAACCAAAACATTAATAGAATTTGCCTTAGAAAAAACCGACGATGATAAAAGCTGGGACATTTCTAAGGATTTATATGCTGTTGCAGATTTATTAACTAAAGAAAACCATTTAGAGCATTTAAAATCTTTAAAAGAAACTACTTTAGAAGATTTTTCTGCCTTTAAAAAAGAAACATTCACTAAAATAAAAGCTTATAAAACCACTATTGAAAACGAAGCTAAAACTGTTTTAAGTTTATTTAAATCTAAAGGGTTAACTGTTACAGATTTTACAAGAGGAACTGTTTTTAATCATTTTGTTAATGCTTTAGAACTAAAACAAGGAAGTGCTTATAGTGTAAAATCTAAATTAGAAGAGAATTTAATAGAAAGAAAAAATATTTATAAAGTTACAACTGCTCAAGATAAAAAAGATGTAATAGAACAAATTTTACCAAAACTATATGCATCGTTTTTAACGATTAAAACCAATTATTTTCAATATAAATTTCACAAAGCTATTTATAAAAATATAACACCATTATCGTTATTAAACGAGATTAATTTGGCATTAAATCTTATAAAATCGGAAGATAATAAAATGTTGATTTCGGAATTTAACACCATTATAAGTAACGAAATTAAGCATCAGCCAACACCATATATTTATGAGCGAATAGGTGAGAAATTCAAGCATTATTTTATAGACGAATTTCAAGATACATCTGAGTTGCAATGGGAAAACATTAAGCCTTTAATGGAAAACACATTAAGTGGCGAGAATCTTAACCAGGAAAAAGGAACCGCAATGATTGTTGGCGATGCTAAACAAGCCATTTACCGTTGGCGTGGTGGAAGAGCAGAGCAATTTTTAGGTTTAATTAACGAAGAGGAACCTTTTACAACACCAAAAGAAGTAATTAGGTTGGAGTCTAATTATAGAAGTCACGAAGCAATTATTAACTTTAATAATAATCTGTTTCAGTTTTTAGCCTCGCAAAGTGTCAATTTTAAAACATATTCTGATTTATATCAAAATGCTGCTCAGAAAATTATCTCTAAGCAAAAAGGTTCCGTTTCCGTGTCCTTTTTAGAATATAAGAATAAAGAAGAATCAAATACACTATATCCACTAGCTATTTTGGACTGTATAAAACAGAGTTTGTCTTTAAATTACAAGCTTCAGGATATTTGTATTTTAGTTAGAAAAAAGGATCAAGCAAAAACGATTGCTTCTTTCTTAGGCGAAAATGGAGTGAGGTTTACATCTTCGGACTCTTTATTGTTGACTAATGCAGATGAGGTTAATTTTATAAACGAATTACTTTGTTTTATCATTAAGCCAGACGACAGAAAAAACCTTTTAAAAGCGCTTCATTTTTTGGCCGAAAAATGGAATATAACAGATAAGCACGATTTTTTTGCAAGTTTTATTCATTTAGATGTTGAAGCATTTTTTAGCGCTCTTGTAGAATTTGGGATTCATTTCAACATTAAAAAAGAATTACAATTACCACTTTTCGATTTAGCAGAAAGTATAGTGAGACACTTTAAATTGGTAGATAAGAGTAATGCTTATATTCAATTTTATTTAGAATCTATTTTAGATTTCACTCAGAAAAAATCAAGTTCTATTTTAGAATATTTAGAATGGTTTGAGTTGAATAAAAAAAGCTTAAAAGTATCAACATCTGAAGATGCTGATGCGGTAAAAATAATGACGATTCATTCTTCTAAAGGTTTAGAGTTTCCAATTGTAATTTATCCCTATGTAGAAATGGATGTGTATAAGGACATAAAACCTCAAGAATGGGTAAATATGCCTCAAAATGAAGTAAATATTTCAGAATCGCTTTTAGATTACTCTAAAGATTTTGAAAATTATAACGGAGAAACTGCCCGTATTTATTCAGAACACAGAGCAAAACAAGAATTAGATCAGTTTAATGTGTTTTACGTAGCTTTAACAAGACCTGTAGAAAAGTTATTTATACTAACAAAAAAGAAAAAACCTACTAAATCTGATACATTTGAAGGTGTGCTGGCTCTGTATTTAGAATCCATTGGAGAAAACATAACAACTCAAGATGAATTTGTATTTGGAGATATTAATCAAGTTAATAAAGAAGTAGCAAAGTCAAAAACAGAAGAAGAACTCAATTTTGCAAGTAGTCCAAAAGAAGATCATCAAATCAATATAGTAACTAAGTCAGGTCAACTTTGGGACTCTACCCAAGAAGAAGCTATAGAAAAAGGGAATATTGTACATTTAATTTTGTCCAAAATAAATGTACCAGAAGATATTGATTCAGCTTTAAAATATTTTGTTCTTAAAAACGAAATTACTCTAGAGCAAGTAACAGAATTAAAACCTAATTTAATAAACGTTGTAAATCATCCAGAATTAAAACATTATTTTTCAAAAGATGTAAAAGGTTATAATGAAACAGATATTTTAATAAAAGGGAAATCAATTTTAAGACCTGACCGTTTTGTTGTTGAAAATGATAATGTAACAATATTGGATTATAAATCAGGTTTAAAGAATCCAAAATATAAAGAGCAGTTGTACGATTATAAAGACGCATTAGAAGAGTTAAATTACAAGGTCATTAAAATGCTACTTATTTATATAAACGAAACAATAACGATTGAAGAAGTCTAACAAAACACTTATTTTTACAAAAAATAAAACCTATGTATTCAAATATAAAAGAACACCTACAGAAAGAAATAGCCGAAATTAAAGACAGTGGTTTATTTAAAGAAGAACGTATTATTATATCGCCACAAGGTGCGGAAATAACGTTAAACACAGGAGAAACTGTTTTAAATTTTTGTGCAAATAACTATTTAGGACTGTCTTCTCATCCAGAAGTTGTTCAGGCAGCTAAAGATGCTATGGATACGCACGGTTTTGGAATGTCGTCAGTACGTTTTATATGCGGAACACAAGATATTCATAAAGATTTAGAAGCCAAAATTGCAGAATTTTATAGTACTGAAGACACTATTTTATATGCAGCAGCTTTTGATGCTAATGGAGGTGTTTTTGAACCACTTTTAGGAAAAGAAGATGCAATTATTTCAGACTCTTTAAATCATGCATCTATTATAGATGGTGTTCGTTTATGTAAAGCAGCTCGTTATAGATATCAAAATAATGACATGGCAGATTTAGAGCAACAATTAATTGATGCAAACAAAAAAGGAGCTCGTTTTAAAATTATAGTTACAGATGGTGTGTTTTCTATGGATGGCGTAGTTGCTAAGCTAGATGAGATTTGTGATTTAGCAGATAAATATGATGCAATGGTAATGATAGATGAGTGTCATGCTGCTGGTTTTATTGGTAAAACCGGACGTGGAACACTTGAAGAGAAAGGTGTTTTAGATCGTATAGATATTATCACAGGAACATTAGGTAAAGCGCTTGGTGGGGCTATGGGCGGATATACAACTGGTAAAAAAGAAATTATCGAGATGTTGCGACAACGTTCTCGACCTTACTTGTTCTCTAACTCCTTAGCGCCAGCAATTGTAGGTGCTTCTATAAAAGTTTTTGACTTATTATCTAACGATACTAGCTTAAGAGATAAAGTAGAATGGAATTCAAAATATTTCAAAAAACAAATGCAAGAAGCTGGTTTCGATATTGTTGGAGATGACTCTGCAATTATTCCAGTTATGCTTTATGATGCTAAATTGGCTCAAAATATGGCAAACCAATTATTAAAAGAAGGGATCTATGTAATAGGCTTTTTCTATCCGGTAGTTCCTAAAGAGAAAGCAAGAATACGAGTGCAGCTGTCTGCAGCACATACAAAAGAGCATCTTGATAAAGCTATAAATGCATTTATAAAAGTAGGTAAATCGTTGAATGTTATTAAGTAATAAATTTTAATTAACGTTAAATATGTAATATTTTTAACATTATGTTTTGTTAATAATAATTAACCACTTACTTTTGTTACCGATTAACACTTAAAATTAAAATTAATTGAATATGAGAAATCTTAACAGATTAGTATTAGCATTGTTGCTTATGGTAAGCTTTAGCAATGTTAACGCACAAGACGAAAACAATCCTTGGGCAATTTCATTTGGAGTTAACGCTGTAGATGTATTTCCTGTAGGTGAAGACGCTCCACAAGGAGATTACTTCCAAGAATTTTACAATGTAGAAGATCATTGGAGTATTTTACCTTCACTATCAACAATTTCTGTTTCAAAATACATAAAAAACAATTTTTCTGTAGAAGCAAGAGGATCTATTAACCAGATTACAAAGTGGGGTCAGTCTGAAGATAATACAACTGAGCCTAGTATTAAAGTTGGTGACTTAATGTATTATGCGTTAGATGGAAACGTAAGATACCATTTCTCTAAACTATTATCTAAACTAACTAAGTGTAATACTTTTGATCCTACATTAGGAATTGGTGGTGGTTATACTTGGATTGAAGAAGGAACTTACAATACATTTTCAACTGATGAAACTGCTAGTGATTTAGTTGGTGCAGGAACTGTAAATGCTTCAGTTGGATTAAACATTAACTTTACTGATCATTTAGGCTTATCTTTAGAGTCTAAATATAAGCACTCATTTGAAGATTATTTAACTTCTCATTTTCAACACACAGCAGCTGTAACTGTTAAATTTGGTGGTGCTGATGCAGATGGAGATGGAATTTATGACAAAGATGATGCGTGTCCAGAAGTTGCTGGTTTAGCTGAGTTTAATGGATGTCCTGATACTGATGGTGATGGAATCGAAGATAGTAAAGATACTTGTCCAAACGAAGCTGGTTTAGCTGAGTTTAATGGATGTCCTGATACTGATTCAGATGGTGTTTCTGATAATAATGATGCTTGCCCTACAATTGCAGGTTTAAAAGAATTAGCAGGTTGTCCAGATGCAGATGCAGATGGTGTTGCTGATAAAGATGATAAGTGTGTTGATGTAGCTGGACCAGCTGAAAATGGTGGTTGTCCTTGGCCTGATGCTGATGGAGATAGTGTTTTAGATAAAGATGATAAGTGTCCTACTGTTGCAGGAACTGTTGCAAACAACGGATGTCCTGAGCCAGTATTACCTTCAACAGAAGTAATTGAAAAGTTAAATAGCTATGCTAAAACAATTTTATTTACTTCAGGTAAAGCTAATTTTCAAAAAGCAACATTACCTGTTTTACAATCTATAACTGCTATTTTAAAAGAATATCCAGATGCTAACTTCACAATTGAAGGTCATACTGATTCTGTTGGTAGTGAAACTTTAAATCAGAGATTATCTGATACTAGAGCAAGTGCTGTAATGGGTTATTTAGTTGAAAACGGTATTGCTGCTGCTAGATTAAAAGCTGTTGGTTTTGGTGAGTCTAATCCAATTGATTCTAACAAGACTAGAGCTGGTAGAAAAAACAACAGACGTGTAGAGGTTAAGCTTGTAAAGTAAGTTTATACTAATATATTATATAGTTTAAAAAACGCTTCGGGTAACCGAAGCGTTTTTTGTTTATATTCTTATTAGCTTTTTCTTATAAGTTAAGTAGAATTGTTCAGAATAAAGAATAACTCATGTAGATGTACAAAAAAAGCCAACGCAAGTGCGTTGGCTTTTTTCTAGATTAATTATTTATTATTAGTCTTTAGAATCTTCTTTCTTTTCGTTATTTTCTTCTTTGCTTGCGTCTTTAAATTCTTTAATACCACTACCTAAACCTCTCATTAATTCAGGGATTTTTTTACCACCAAATAACAATAATACCAAAACAACAATAATTGCTATTTGCCAAGGTCCTATCATTCCTAAAAATATACTTGTTGAAATCATAATTATTAATTTAAGTTACAAAGTTAATAATTAAACTTTAATATTAACGTTTAAAAGTTAACTTTGGTATTAATAATAGTTTTTATAAAACAAATAAACAATTACTTTTGTATTCTAATGGTCAAAAAGCAATCGTCTCGAAAAATATTATCTAAAAAATTACTTCATAAGTATCGATTGGTAATACTTAATGAAGATACTTTTGAGGAGCGCCTATCTTTTAAATTAACGAGGCTTAATGTTTTTATTTTAGGGGTGTTTTCTTCAGTTATTCTTATTAGTTTAACCACTTTTTTAATTGCATTTACACCTTTAAAAGAGTATATACCTGGATATTCTTCTTCTGCACTAAAACATAAGGCAGTAATGCTTAGTTTTAAAGCTGACTCGTTGCAAAATGTAATTAATATAAATAATAAATATTTCAACTCCATTAAAAAAGTACTTTCGGGTGATGTTAAGGCGGAAGAATTAGATAAAGATTCAATTGCAAGTATAGTTCAAATTGAGGCTACAGATCTTGATTTTAAGCCAAGCAAGCAAGATTCTGTTTTAAGAAGTTTAGTTGAGAGAGAAGATAAGTATAGTGTATTTGAAAACGCCGAAACAACAACTAATTTTGTTTTATTTCCTCCAGTAAATGGAGGTGTAATTAGCGAAGATTTTGATGTTAAAAAGAAACATTATGCTGTAGACTTAGTTGTAGCCAAAAACACTCCGGTTAAAGCTACTGCCGATGGTATAGTGGTTTTTTCAGATTTCACAACACAAGCGGGAAATGTTATTATCTTAGAGCATAGCGATGGCTTAATATCTGTTTATAAACACAATAGTAGATTGTCTAAATCTCAAGGAGATTTAATTAAGGCTGGAGAAGTTATTGCAACCGCTGGAAATACCGGAGAAATCTCTACAGGACCTCATGTTCATTTTGAGTTGTGGAGTAATGGTTATCCAGTTAATCCAAATAATTTTATAGATTTTAAATAATGTCATTAAAATCCTTTTTAGCTATACCATTTGCAAAACTAATAAAAAAGCAAGTTTATAGGTGGGCAAATAAACCTATTGAAACTCAAGAAGTAGTTTTTAAAGAATTAATATTTAATGCTTCAAAAACTTTATTTGGACAAGATCATGATTTTGCAAATATTAAGTCACATTCAGACTTTGTTAAAAGAGTTCCTATAAGAGATTATGAAGGATTAAGGTATTATGTAGATAGAATGGTTGCTGGAGAAGAAGATATTTTATGGAAGGGAAAGCCATTATATTTTGCAAAAACATCTGGAACTACTTCTGGAGCTAAGTACATTCCTTTAACCAAAGAAAGTATGCCAAATCACATTGCGGCAGCTAAAAATGCGATTTTACTTTACATTGCAGAAACTGGTAATAGTAATATCGTAGATGGAAAAATGATTTTTCTTCAAGGTAGTCCTATTTTAACAGAGATAAACGGGATTCAATTAGGACGTTTGTCAGGAATTGTAGCTCATTTTGTTCCTAAATATCTTCAAAAAAACAGAATGCCAAGTTGGGATACCAATTGTATTGAAGATTGGGAAACTAAAGTAAATGCAGTTGTAGAAGAAACAATTTCTGAGGACATGAGTATTATATCAGGAATACCATCTTGGGTACAAATGTATTTTGAAAAACTTAACAATAAAACTGGAAAAAAAGTAGGACAACTTTTTAAAAATTTTAATCTATTTATTTATGGAGGCGTAAATTTTGAACCGTATAGAGCTAAATTTGAAAATCTAATTGGAAGAAAAGTTGATGGTATAGAGTTGTACCCTGCTAGCGAAGGTTTTTTTGCGTTTCAAGATAAACAATCTGAAAATGGAATGCTATTACAATTAAATTCAGGTATGTTTTATGAGTTTGTAAAAACAGATCAATTTTTTAACAAAAACCCTAAGCGTATTACTATTAAAGATGTAGAGCTAGGCGTTAATTACGTTATGATAATTTCAACAAATGCTGGTTTGTGGGCCTATAATATTGGAGACACAGTTATTTTCACATGTTTAAAGCCGTATCGTATTATTGTTTCAGGAAGAATAAAACATTTTATTTCAGCTTTTGGAGAACATGTTATTGGAAAAGAGGTAGAACACGCCTTAAAAATAGCTTTAGAGACTGATTTAGGCGTTAGAGTTTCAGAATTTACTGTTGCACCACAAATAAATCCAAATAAAGGATTACCATATCACGAGTGGTTTATAGAGTTTGAAAATGAGCCAGCTAATATGTTAAGTTTTGCTTCTAAAATAGATGAGGCATTACAAAATCAAAACAGTTATTATTTAGATCTTTTAGAAGGTAAGGTTTTACAAACACTTCAAATTTCAAGAGTTAAAAAAAATGGATTTCAATCCTATATGAAATCAGTTGGAAAATTAGGTGGACAAAATAAAATTCCGCGATTAACTAATGATAGGAAAATAGCAGGCGTACTTCAAAAATATTTATTGTAAATTGTCGCTTTAGTAAAAATATATGAAACCGAATATAAATAAACACGAAAGAAATAGAGCTCAAGAAAGTAGTAATGCTATAGAAAGATTGTATATAACTATGCGTCATCTTTTTAATAGAGGTTTTTATAAGCCTATGGGAGTTTCTGGCGAATCTCTTAGAGAAGCATTACTTACTTTAAGACCAGAAATTTACGGATTTATTGCCGAAGATAAGACAGAGCTTACAGGATTACATTATGTAATAGATAGATTGCCAATTGGCATAGAACAATGCAGGTATATAAACCTTACTAGTGATGAAGGATATAAAAACTCTCATTTTACACCAATAATTCCAGAAAAACGTCGTCGAAACTGTTATAGAATAGATAACGAGCAAATGAATATTGAAATTACACGAGGAAGAAGTGAAATTTATGATATTTTAACTCATTTAACTTTTCTGTTTATAGAGTCTCAAAAAATTTCTAAGCGAGTTTTAATCGATGAAAGCGGAACAACAAGCAGAGATTGGCAAAAACTAGAATCTGCTGTTTTAAGTAAAAAGAAATTAAGCCTTAAAGATCGAGAAATTGCTATAACCCATACAGCAAATATTCTAAATCACACTTTTAAAGATGTTTTAGAAATTTATAAAAATTTTGCTACAGATAAAAAACCAGAACGTTTCTTGGAAATTATATATTGGTTAGGGCAACTTTCTATTAATGAAGAATTAAAGAACGAAAAACGAATAGTTACCTTTAGTAAGGTTCTTAGAGAACGATTAGGTCATCATATTCACGGTGAAATTTGGGCAGATAATATAAAAGAAATTCTTTCTAAAAACAATTATTTAGATAGGCCAATACATATTATAAGTGCAAATCTTCATAGTGTAATGAATACATTATATGCGCCAAAAGCATTAAAAGGTAAAGTAAAGAAAAGTGCTTTTCAATTATATGAAGATTTAAGTTTAAAAGAAAACTCTAAACTCCGAGAAAAAGTAGAAATTTTAGCAAAAAAAGAAGGTTGTATATTCATAAAAGATCAGTCTGGAACCAATATAGATGTACAAATAATTGACTCTTCGGTAATTGACATTAAAGATTTAGATTTTAATGTTACATTAAATTCTACAAAAGAAAAAAATCCTATTATATTTGTTATGGATTATGCTTTTGGAGAACAAGCTTATGAAACAATAGATGAGTTGCTTAAGCCATATAAAAAAGGAGACAAGAATATTCATTTAAATATAGAGTCGCTTTCAATTATGGGTAAAGCTGGTATTTTGGAAGGTGGTAAAGGCGATATTATGATTCCTTCTGCGCATATTTTTGAAGGAACAGCAGATAACTATCCATTTAAAAATGAGCTATCTACATCAGATTTTGATTTAGATGGAATTTCGGTTTTTGAAGGTTCAATGATTACAGTTTTAGGAACATCACTTCAAAATAAGGATATTTTAAAATTCTTTTTTAATTCAACATGGAATGTTATTGGATTAGAAATGGAAGGAGCGCATTACCAGAAAGCTATTCAATCAGCTTCAAAAGTCAGAAAAAGTATTAATCCAAATGTAAAAGTAAGATATGCATATTATGCTAGTGATAACCCTTTGAAAACTGGTAGTACACTGGCATCAGGAGGTTTAGGAACCACTGGTGTAAAGCCAACATATGTTATAACACGTAAAATTATAGAGCAAATATTTAACAGTTAATATGAATAAAGAGCAGCAACCAAGTCAAGACAAAAAAGAAGAAGTAGACTTAATTATCTTTTTTAATTATATAGGAGAAAAACTAGAAAAACTATTCGGGCATATTTTAGCTTTTTTTAAAGCAATTTTTTCTGGTACAATTTATCTTTTAAAAACTTTTTTTAAAAATTGGAAAATAGTCTTAGGTGTTATTGTAATAGCTTATGGTATTGGTTATTATATGGAAAGAAACAAACAGCCACGCTACACAACAAGTATGCTTGTTGAGCCTTATTTTGATTCTAAATACCAATTAATAACTAATATTAAATATTTTAATGCACTAATAGCTAGTCAAGATACTGGTGCTATTCAAAAAATATTTAATATTACAGAAAAAGAAGTTAAGGATTTAAAAGGATTTAAAATAGAACCAGGTCCTGAAACAGAAAATGAACGTTTAATTCAGTATGAAGAATTTAAATCTAGATTAGATAGTTTAAGTTCTCAAGATTTACCTTACGATGAATTTTTGGCAAATAGAAGTGTTTACTCGGGAAAATATTACTTAATCACTGCAACTTCTACAAAAAAAGATATTTTTAAGAAGTTAGAAAATGGAATTTATTCTTCTTTTGAAAATTCTTATTCTAAAAAAATAATGGGTAGAGATTCTTTAATTATTGATATTCAAAGAAGAACATTGTTACAACAATTACAAAGAATAGACTCTTTAAAAAACATTTACATAGATGTTCTTAAACTTGAGTCTCAAAAGTATAACCCAGTAAGTTTTGGAGAAGCCGTTTTTAAAGCAGATAAGCAACAAACAAAAGAGTTTGACCTTTTAAATAAAGAATTAGCTTTAAGAGATCAGTTAAAAGATTTAGAAGAAAGATTGATTAAAAAAGATGATTTTTTTGATGTAATTACTGGTTTTCAAAAAGTAGGAAATATGTCGTATCATTGGTCTCAGAGATATAAATTAATACTTCCTGTTTTAGCGCTATTGATTCTTTGTGGATTATTTATAATTAAAAAAATTATAGAATATATTTTCAATTATGAAAAGTAAATCGCTTTTAGTTTCAGGTGGAGCAGGTTTTATTGGCGCTAATTTTATTGAATACTTTATAGAAAAACATAAAGAGATAAAACTGGTTAATGTAGACAAACTAACATACGCTGGAGATTTAAATAATTTAAACGGAATTCATAATTCAAACTATACATTTATTGAAGGAGATATTTGTAATAGGAAATTGCTTCATGATTTATTTACCGAACATCAATTTGATGGCGTTATTCATTTTGCCGCAGAATCTCATGTGGATAATTCTATAAAAAGCCCAGGAGCATTTATAGAAACAAACATAACAGGAACTTTTAACCTTATAGATGTAGCCAGAAATTTTTGGATGGATGCTCCAAATCAATATAAAAATGGTTTTGAACACGCGCGTTTTCATCATATTTCTACAGATGAAGTGTATGGAACTTTAGGAGAAACAGGATTGTTTACTGAAAAAACACCATATGCTCCAAATAGTCCATATAGTGCATCCAAGGCGTCTAGCGATTTTATAGTTAGAAGCTATTTTCACACTTACGGGATGAATGTTGTTACAACTAATTGCTCAAATAATTATGGTCCAAAACAACATAACGAGAAATTAATTCCAACTATAATTAAAAAAGCAATTTCTGGAGAACAAATCCCAATCTATGGTAATGGTTTAAATGTTAGAGATTGGTTATATGTTTTAGATCACTGTAAAGGTATAGAAACAGTTTTTAGTAAAGGTAAAACAGGAGAGACATACAATATAGGTGGGAAAAACGAGAGAAATAATTTATATATTGTAAATACAATTTGTTCAATACTAGATAATGTTTTACCTGGAAAAGAACCATACAATAAACAGATATCGTTTGTTGATGATAGAGCTGGACACGATTTTAGATATGCCATAGATGCTTCAAAAATAGAAACAGAATTAGGCTGGAAAGCTGATGAAAATTTTGAAACAGGAATTAAAAAAACAGTAACTTGGTATCTTAATAAATATAAAAAACAGTAAAATGAAAGGTATTATACTTGCAGGTGGCTCTGGAACAAGACTACATCCTTTAACAAAAGTATTAAGTAAGCAGCTTATGCCTGTTTATGATAAACCAATGATATATTATCCGCTTTCAACATTAATGGAAGCAGGAATAAAGGAAATATTAATAATATCTACTCCAGATCATTTACCATTATTTAAACAATTATTAGGAGACGGATCTCAACTAGGTTGTTCTTTTCAGTATACAGTACAAGAAAAACCTAATGGTTTGGCTGAAGCATTTATTATTGGAGCTGATTTTATAGGGAAAGACAAAGTAGCTTTAGTATTAGGAGACAATATTTTTTATGGAACTGGATTATCTGATTTGTTACAAGGAAACAATAATCCAGATGGAGGTATAGTTTATGCTTACCATGTAACAGATCCAGAACGCTATGGTGTTGTAAATTTTGATGAAGAAGGTAAAGCACTATCTATTGAAGAAAAACCTGAAAAACCAAAATCTAATTATGCAGTTCCAGGGATTTATTTCTATGATAATAATGTTGTTGATATAGCAAAGTCAATTAAACCTAGCGATAGAGGAGAGCTAGAGATTACAGATATAAATAAAGTTTATTTAGACAAAGGAAAGTTGAAGGTTAGTGTTTTAGACAAAGGTACTGCGTGGTTAGACACGGGAACATTTAATTCTTTAATGCAAGCAGCTCAATTTGTGCAAGTTATTGAAGAACGTCAAGGTTTAAAAATTGGTGCAATAGAAGAAGTTGCATATAGAATGGGATATATTACTAAAGAACAATTAAAAAATTTAGCCTTACCACTACTAAAAAGTGGCTATGGAAAGCACTTATTAAATCTTACAAAACAGTAATGAAAGTTAGTTCAACAGGCTTAAATGGATGCTATATTATAGAACCAAAAATTCACGGAGACGAAAGAGGCTATTTTTTTGAAGCTTATAACGAGTCTTTATTTAATGAGGCTTTGGGCTTTAAAGTTAGTTTTGTTCAAGATAACGAAGCATTCTCGTCAAAAGGAGTTCTTAGAGGATTACATTTTCAAAAAGATAAATTTGCACAAGCAAAATTAGTTAGAGTAACTCAAGGATCTGTTTTAGACGTAGTGGTAGATTTACAGCCAGAATCGTCTACTTTTTTAAAAACATTTACTATTAAATTATCTTCAGAAAACAAGAAACAATTATTTGTTCCAAGAGGTTTTGCTCATGGCTATATTGTTTTAAGTGATACAGCTATATTTAATTATAAATGTGATAATGTTTATAATCAAGCATCAGAAAGTGGAATAATATACAATGATGAAACATTAAATATTGATTGGATTTTAGAATCTTCAGAATTTATTATTTCAGAAAAAGATAAAATATTACCAACTATTAAAACTATGTTTTAATTATGCGAGTTCTTGTAATAGGCTCAAAAGGGCAATTAGGACAAAGTTTAAAATCTATAGCTTTAAATTATGCTATAGATTTTATATTTTCTGATAGAAGTGTTTTAGATATAACAAATCAAAAAAACATTAAATTATACTTTAAAAATAATGAGTTTGATTATTGTGTTAATTGCTCAGCATATACAGCCGTAGATAAAGCTGAAGAAGAATTAGAATTAGCAACAAAAATAAACGTACTAGGCGTTTCCTATCTTGCAGAGGCTTGTAAAAATAGCAAAACTGAACTTATACATATATCAACAGATTTTGTTTTTCAAGGTAATTCTTTCAAACCATATAAAGAAAGTGATGTAACAAAACCAATTTCAGTTTACGGCAAAACAAAATTAGAAGGAGAAAAAATAATTAAAAAAACACTAGAAAATCATTATATTATTAGAACATCATGGTTATATTCTGAATTTGGAAATAATTTCATGAAAAGTATGCTTAATTTATCTAAAACACGTAAAGAATTAAGTATAATAAATGATCAAATAGGAACACCAACATATGCATTAGACTTAGCTGAAGTTATAATTAAAATAATAGAAATTAAACCTCTTTACGGGATATACAACTATAGTAATGAAGGTGTAGCAACTTGGTATGATTTTGCCAAAACAATATTTGAATATGCTGAGCAAACAGTAAAAACAAACCCGATTCCAACAACAGAATACCCAACACCAGCCATGAGACCAGTGTTTAGTGTGCTAGATAAAAGTAAAATAAAAAATAATCTTCAGATAGAAATACCTTATTGGAGAGATAGTTTAAAAAACGCCATAAAAAACTACAATGAATAAAAATTTAGAAATAGCTATTAAAGCTAGTTTAGAAGCGGGAAAAGTTATTATGAAAGTTTATGATACTGCATTTAATGTAGAAATAAAAGACGATAAATCTCCTTTAACTGAGGCAGATAAACGAGCGAATGATATTATAAACTCTTATTTAGTAAATACAGAATTTCCAATAATAAGTGAAGAAAATAGACAAACAGATTATTCAACTCGAAAAAACTGGAATACTTGTTGGGTTGTAGATCCTGTAGATGGTACTAAAGAGTTTATAAAGCGTAATGGAGAGTTCACGGTTAATATTGCATTGGTTACTAACGGAAAGCCCGAATTAGGTGTAATATATGTACCAGCTACAAAAACAATTTATGTAGCCGATGTAAAAACAAAAGATGCGTTTAAAGCAGAATTAAATAGTCATGAGGTTTCATTAGAAAATGTGTTAAATTTGTCAACAAAATTACAGCCTAAAGCTATAGACTCTAATCCGGTACAAGTAGTAGGAAGTAGATCTCATATGAGTCAAGAAACACTAGATTTTGTAGAGACAATTAAAAAAGAAGGTAAAGATGTAGAGGTAGTGTCAAAAGGAAGTTCTTTAAAGTTTTGTCTAATTGCAGAAGGAAACGCAGATGTATACCCTAGATTTGCGCCAACTATGGAATGGGATACAGCAGCGGGACAGGCAATTTGTAATGCGGTTGGCGTAGATGTGATATCTCATGAAACTAATCAACCACTTCTATATAATAAGGAAAACTTGTTGAACCCTTGGTTTTTAGTAGCAAAAAAATAATATGGCAATTTTAAAAAAATCGTCACATATACGTAGCATTCTTAAAGGGGTTTCATGGCGTGTTATAGCAACAGTAGATACCGTTTTTGTTGTTCTATTTATTACTTGTTTGTTAGAAGAATGTAGTATAGAGAATGCTATAAAAATTGGTGCTTCAGAGTTTTTAATAAAATTAGCTATATTTTATTTTCACGAGAGAATATGGTTAAATATACTATCTAAGCAAGCAACGACAAACAAGGAAATTTTATACAAATCTTTGTCATGGCGATTCGTTGCAACAACAACAACATTTATAATTTCAGGTGTAATTTTAGATGGTTTTGATGAAATTGCACTTTTCATAGCATTAACAGAACTGTTTACTAAATTTGCACTATTCTATATACACGAAAAAATATGGTTAAAATTGCCATTGGGTAGAATTAGAAGATTTTTATTTGGTCCTAGAAGAAACTAAATTCAATAATATCTATGAAAGAAAATATAATTAAACATGATTATCAGGTTTCTAAAAAAGACAGGCAAAATGATAATAAACATAAATCTTTCTTAATTTGGTTTACAGGTTTATCTGGATCAGGAAAATCCACAATAGCTAACTTGGTTGAACAAGAATTATATAACCTAGGTGTCAAAACGTATAGTTTAGATGGAGATAATATTAGAAAAGGAATAAACAAAGACTTAAGCTTTTCTCCAGAAGACAGAACAGAAAACGTAAGAAGAATAGCAGAAGTCTCTAATTTAATGGTAGATGCTGGATTAGTTGTTTTAGGAGCTTTTGTATCACCTTATAAAAAAGATAGAGAGGATATTAAAAGTATCGTTAAAGTTGTTAACTTTGTCGAGGTTTTCATAAACACTAGTGTGGAAGAATGTGAGCGTAGAGATGTTAAAGGTCTTTACAAAAAAGCTAGAGCAGGTGAAATAAAAAATATGACAGGAATTTCTGCACCTTATGAAGAACCAGAAAACCCTGATATTAAAATTAATACAGAACAAAAATCGGTTCAAGAAGCTGTTAGTGAAATAATTAGCTATATAAAACCAAAATTAAAACTGGAATAATGAGTAAATATTATTTAAATTATTTAGATGAATTAGAAAGTGAAGCAATCTTTATTTTACGTGAGGTTTGGGCGCAGTTTGAAAATCCAGTAATTTTATTTTCAGGAGGAAAAGACTCTATTTTAGTTACACATTTAGCTAAAAAAGCATTTCATCCTGCAAAAATTCCATTCCCATTAATGCATGTAGATACAGGGCACAATTTCCCTGAAACTATTCAATTTAGAGATGACATTATTAAAGAATTAGGAGTAAAACTAATTGTTGGTTCTGTACAAGAATCTATAGATGATGGTAGAGTTGCTGAAGAAAAAGGTAAAAACGCAACTAGAAATGCACTACAAATAACAACACTACTTGATGCTATAGAATCTAATAAGATTGATTGCGCCATTGGTGGAGGAAGACGTGATGAAGAAAAAGCGAGAGCTAAAGAACGCTTTTTTTCTCATAGAGATGATTTTGGACAATGGGATCCAAAAAATCAAAGACCAGAATTATGGAATATTTTTAATGGTAAACATTTTGAAGGTGAGCATTTTAGAGCTTTTCCAATAAGTAACTGGACAGAAATGGATGTTTGGAACTACATAAAACGTGAAAACATTGCAATTCCATCTTTATACTATGCACATGAACGTGAGGTTGTATGGAGACAAGACACATGGATTCCAAACTCTGAGTTTTTAGTTTTGGAACATCACGAAGAAGTTGTTACAAAGAAAATACGTTTTAGAACTTTAGGAGATATAACAATTACTGGAGGAGATGAATCTGAAGCAGATACGTTAGAGAAAATTGCAGCAGAAGTTGCGGGTATGAGAAATACCGAAAGAGGAAATAGAAGTGATGATAAGCGTTCTGAATCTGCAATGGAAGATAGAAAACGTCAAGGATATTTTTAATTACCTATGTAGTTATATTTTTTAGTTTTGAGAGATTGACAATTTCTTATTTTGGTTATGCTAATGTTATAGCAAATTTAAAAAACAAAACATAAAATATTTCATTTAATAAAAAGGACGGAAACTTTACATATAGGGTAAAAAAATTAGCATTAATATAAAATAGTAATGGAAATAGATAACAATCAATTATTACGATTTACAACAGCAGGAAGTGTAGATGACGGTAAGTCTACTTTAATAGGGAGATTACTATACGATTCTAAATCTATCTTTGAAGACCAGTTAGAAGCAATTACAAATACTAGTAAGAAAAAAGGTCATGAAGGCGTAGACTTGGCATTGTTTACAGATGGATTAAGAGATGAACGTGAGCAAGGTATTACAATAGATGTTGCGTATAGATATTTTACAACTCCAAAACGTAAGTTTATAATTGCAGACACACCAGGACATATTCAATATACACGCAACATGGTAACAGGAGCTTCTACAGCAAATGTTGCTACTATTTTAATTGATGCAAGACATGGTGTTATTGAGCAAACAAAGAGACATGCGTTTATTGCTTCTTTATTACAAATTCCACACATTATTGTATGTGTTAATAAAATGGATTTAGTAGATTATTCAGAAGAAGTTTATAACAATATTATAAGACAATTTGAAGACATCTCTTCAAAGATGTTAGTAACGGATGTTCGTTTTATTCCAATGAGTGCATTAAATGGAGATAATGTTGTAAATAAATCTACAAATATGCCTTGGTTTCAAGGAGCTCCAATGTTACACACACTAGAGACAATGCATATTAGTAGTGATATTAACAAAGTAGATGCTCGTTTTCCAGTTCAGACAGTTTTAAGACCACAACGAGAAGGTTTTATTGATTATAGAGGTTATGCCGGTAGAGTTTCTAGTGGTATTTTTAGAAAAGGAGATGAGGTTACAGTAATGCCTTCTGGATTTAATTCTAAAATTAAAAGCATTGATACCTTAGAAAAAGAACTAGAAGAAGCTTATGCACCAATGTCTGTAGCAATTACTTTAGAAGATGATATAGATATTAGTCGTGGAGATATGATTGTAAAATCTAATAATAAACCAGAAGCAGTTCAAGATATAGATGTTATGCTATGTTGGTTAAATAACGCACCAGCAAAACCAAGAGCAAAATATACAATTAAACATACCTCAAACGATCAAAAAGCAATGATAAAAGAGGTTGTTTACAAGTATAATATTAATACTTTAGAACGAATTAATGATGATAAAGATCTTAAGATGAATGATATCTGTAAGGTTAAAATCCGTACAACAAAACCTTTAATGGTTGATTCTTATAGAGAGAATAGGGTGACGGGAAGTGTGATTTTAGTAGATGATGCAACAAATGAAACTGTTGCAGCAGGAATGATAGTTTAAATTTTTATAAAAATGAAAAAAATTCCTTTAATACTTACTTTGTTTATTGCATTTTCGTGCAATAATACTCCTAAGCAAGAGCAACAGGTTGAACCAACCAAAACACTTAATCAAAACGATGAGCCTGAAAAAGAGTTTATTGTTAAGTTAAATTATAAATCAGATCAAGCGGATCAATTTGTATTTACACTAAAAAACATAAAAGTTGATGAGTTCCAAACTAAAAAAATAATTATTGAAGAGAAGGTTTCAATAACAACAAGTATGGATGAAATAGTAGCTAATTTTGGCGATAATATTTCAAACTCTATGTTTATAGATCTAGGAAGGAAAAAAACTAAAAATGTTCTTTTGGAATCCGTTATGCTATCATATGGGAAATACAAATTAATAATTCAACCTTCGGATTTGGAAAAGTATTTTAAATTTAATAATTATGTGTCGTTAAATTTAGAAACTAATACCTTAACTACAAAAAAAATAGAGGGTAGAAGTATTCCAATAATTAGATTGAAACAAAATGCTTTTAAGCTCTTAAAAAAAGAGAATAAATAAGTTCTGAATTTTAAAAGAGGTATATGAATGAAGCAAGTTAAAAAAATTGCAATTATTGGTTTAGGCTATGTAGGCCTGCCTTTAGCTGTGGAGTTTGGTAAAAAATTTAAAACCGTTGGATTTGATATTCAAGAATCTAGAATAGCTGAATTAATGCAGTTTAAGGATAGTACGTTAGAGGTTGATAATGAATCACTAGAACAGACCATAAAAACCAAAGAGGCATTAATAGATAATGGGTTATATTGTACTAATAAAGTAGAAGAAATTTCAGATTGCAATGTGTTTATAGTAACGGTTCCAACACCAACAGACAAACACAATAGACCTATTTTAACACCTTTAATTAAAGCTAGTGAAAGTATAGGGCAAGTTCTTAAAAATGGAGATATTGTTGTTTATGAATCTACAGTTTATCCTGGAGTTACAGAAGACGAATGTGTTCCGGTATTAGAGCAAATTTCTGGTTTAAAATTTAATGTAGATTTTTATGCTGGATATTCGCCTGAGAGAATTAATCCAGGAGACAAAAAGCATACAGTTACTAAAATTAGAAAAGTAACGAGTGGTTCTACACCAGAAATTGCAGAAGTAGTTGATCAACTGTATGGTTCTATTATAACAGCTGGGACTTTTAAAGCAGCAAGTATAAAAGTTGCTGAAGCTGCCAAAGTTATAGAAAATTCTCAAAGAGATATAAACATAGCCTTTGTAAATGAATTAAGTAAAATATTTAATCGTTTAGATATTGATACTCAAGATGTGTTGGAAGCAGCTAGAACAAAATGGAATTTTTTGCCTTTTACACCAGGATTAGTTGGTGGACATTGTATAGGCGTAGATCCATATTATTTAGCACAAAAAGCACAAGAGGTTGGGTATTTTCCAGAAATTATTTTAGCAGGAAGACGCTTAAATGATACTATGGGAGTTTATATTACTTCAGAGATTGTAAAGCATATGATTAATAAAAACATTAAAGTAAAAAATGCAAATGTGCTTTTATTAGGAATTACCTTTAAAGAAAATTGTCCTGACATTAGAAACTCTAAGGTAATAGATGTTTACAGAGAATTACTTTCATATAATTTAAATATCGATGTTTTTGATCCTTGGGCAGATAAAGAAGAGGTGAAAAAAGAATATAATTTAGATTTAATTTCAAAAAAAGAGTTAGGAAATAAAGAGCCATATGATACGGTTATATTGGCTGTTGCTCACAATCAATTTTTAGAATTAGATTTAAATAAATTAAAAAAGAATATTAGCGTTGTTTACGATGTTAAAAGTGTTTTGCCAAAAGAAAATGTAGACGCAAGATTATAAAATTAATTTATGTTCGATACAAAATATCATAATAATCAAGATCTAAATAAGTATAAATTTCTAGTTACAGGAGGCGCTGGTTTTATAGGCTCTAATTTAGTAGAATATTTATTAAAATATAATGCAGGTCATATAGTTATTTTAGATAATTTTTCTAATGGCTATAGAAAAAACATAGCAGAATTTATTAAAGAACCTAACGTTACTTTAATAGAAGGAGATATTCAAGATTTTGAGACTTGTAAAAAAGCAGTTAACGGTGTTGATTATGTTTTACATCAAGCAGCACTAGGATCTGTACCTAGATCATTAGCAGATCCAGTAACAACAAATAATGTTAATATTTCTGGTTATCTAAATATGCTTCAAGCCTCTAAAGATGCAAACGTTAAACGTATGGTTTATGCAGCATCTTCTAGTACTTACGGAGACAGTAAATCTTTACCAAAAATAGAAGATGTTATTGGAAAACCATTATCGCCATACGCTATTACAAAATATGTTAATGAGCTTTATGCAGATATTTTTTCAGCTAGCTATGGATTTAATGCGATAGGATTAAGGTATTTTAATGTTTTTGGACCTAAACAAGATCCAAATGGAGCTTATGCAGCTGTAATTCCTTTATTTTTTGATGCAGCCGTAAATAATACAGCTGTAAAAATTAACGGAGATGGAGAGCAAACTAGAGACTTTACATTTATTGAAAATGTAGTACAAGCTAATTTAAAGTCTTTATTTGCAACAATAGATAAGCATGAGGTCTTTAATGTTGCTGTAGGAGAACGTATTTCTGTAAATAACCTATGGAATAAAATAGCAAACTTAACAGGAACAACAACTCAGGCAAATTATGGTGTAACAAGACCTGGAGATGTAAGAGATTCTTTAGCCAATATAGATAAAGGAAGGCAAATTCTAGGATACAATCCTTTGTTTAATTATAATGAAGGTTTAGAGATTACGCACAAATGGTTTAAGGCTAATAAAGCATTTTTAAATGAAGAGTCTTAATGTATTAAAAAAAGAAAGTTCTTATATCTTTTTAATTATTCTTTGTTTTTATCCGTTAATGTCTTTTCCATTAATGTCTAAAACAATTATATGTTTTTTGTTGTTATCTATTTTAACTTACTACAAAAATTTTACAAAAAACTTAAAAAAACTTACAATAAAACCATTATTAATAAACAGTGGGTTCTATGTGTTAATGATTTTAACATTATTATATTCTAATAACACTAATACTGGGTTAAAAGAGCTACAGCAAACAATACCTTTTTTATTATTCCCAATAGTGTTTTTCTATTTTCAACCTAAATTTTCAAAGAAAAGATTTAATTATGTTATTCTTTCTTTTGTAATTTCTAATTTTATTTTTTTATTAAGAGCATATAATTTCTTCATTTTTAGGCTTTCAGAACTTAAAACGTTTAGCTTTAAAGATAAATCATATATAGAGAAAGTTTTTTTAATTTGTAAAACATCATTTGTAAAAATAACCTCAAATGCAATAAATGTAAAGAATAATCCGCCTGATTTTTTTTTTCATAAGGCTTATATTTCAATGATATTTTTATTAGCTATTTGTATGGCTATTTATTTGCTTTTCTATACGAAATGGAATTATTGGGTTAAATCAGTTTTAGTTTTTATCGCACTATTATTGTCATTTTCTATCTTTCACTTCTTTTCAATTCCTAATTTATTGGCTTTTATATTGGTAATTCCGTTGCTGCTTTACTTTAATATTAAATCTAAATTAAAAAATTACGTATCACTTTTTCTAATAGTTATAATTCCATTAACTATTTATAACTCAGATTTTATTACAAATAAATTGATTGCTAATAAAAACATTGCACAATTAAAACGATTTGTAAAAGACCCAATTTCTTTTAGTCCAGAGCTTGGAGAACAAAAATCTAGAAGTATGATAAATTTTTGCAGTCTTGAACTTATTAAAACCGCTCCATTTATCGGTTATGGTATTGGAGACGCAAAGGATGAGTTGATAACTTGCTATGAAGATTCTGATTTTATTGAAGGTGTTTTATATGAGTATAATTCGCATAATTATTATTTGAAATTAATAATTTCCGGAGGTATAATTTTATTTCTTAGCTTTTTATATTTATTAATCAGTAATTTTGTTATTGCTATAAAATTAGAAAAATGGCTATATATTTCATTTATAGTTATCATTGGTGTTAATTTACTGTCTGAGAATATTTTAGGTAGGGCTCACGGTATTTTGTTTTTCGCATTATTTAATAGCTTGTTTTATAAAAAACACTTATTATATACCTCTAAAAAGTAAGTTATGGCTGCATTTATAGACATTGTTTATATACTCTTTAATCTTGTATTTAAGTTATTTCTGCTTGCTACTGTTGTTTTTTATTGTTTTAAAGTAAGTAAGCAGAATAATTTTAAGCTTTATAATATTCTATTGTTATTTGGAATTCACTATGCTTTTACTTTTTTTTATTGGTACTCAAGTAAAATAAATGTGGCAGACTCTACTAAGTATTACCTAGATGCATCTGAAGCGACAAGCTGGTTTAGTTTAATAGGTATATCCACAGACTTTATTAAATTTTTAACTTACCCACTAGTCCATTATTTACAATTAGACTATCTAGCTGTATTTTTGGTTTATTCTACGTTATCGTTTGTTGGTTTTATAAAATTATATAAACTTATTTTAAGCTTTGAATATTCTACAACACTAAAAATACTTGGTATTCCAATTTTTCCTTTAGTGTTATTTCTTCCTGGTTTGCATTACTGGACCTGTGCTCTTGGGAAAGATAGCTTAGCCTTTTTTGTTGTAGTCTTTTTTATAGAACATTTGGTTAATAACAAGAGTAAATCAGGTATGTTGTTAATAATAACAGTGTTACTGCTAATTAGACCTTATTTAGTGATTTTCATGTTTATTGCTTTTATTTTAAATATAACTTTATTTAAAAGCAATTTCACATTTAAAAAAGGATTCCTGGTTTTTTTCAGTTTAATTATTGGTTTCATTTCAATTAAAGTGCTTTTCAACTACTTAAATGTAGATATGATGTCTTACGTGTTTGATAGAGCAAGTAAATTAAGTAGGATAGCAAGTAGGAGATTAGAAGCGGTTGGAGGAAGTTATATTGTACCAGATAATTATAATATTTTTCATAAAATGTACCTCTATCTTTTTACACCCTTATTTATTGGAGCAAAAAGTATTATGCAGATAATTGCTTCTTTTGAGAATTTATTTTTATTAATTCTAGTCATTAAATATGTTTTTAGTTTTTCTTTAAAATTTTATAAGAAGCATACTCATTTTAGATTTATATTAATGTACTGCTTAATCTTTTTAATTATAAAGGCATACATGCTTTTTAATATTGGAATAGCAGTTAGACAGAAATTTATGATTGTCCCTTTTATTATTTACTTATTATTTGCTCAATATTCATACAACCAAATACAGAAGCAATATGAAGGGTGAGATATTAAAATTAGTTAAAAAAGTTAAGAGTGATGAGATTTTGAGTAAAAGTAGCTCTTCATTTGTACTCCGAGTTTTTGGATTTTTGTCAAGTTATCTTTTCACTTACATCGTTACGCAATATTTTGGTGCGGAAACCCAAGGGATGTTTGCATTGTGTATGGCAACTGCAGCAATTTTTGCTGTATTCCCTAGCTTAGGATTTAATATTAATCTTGTGAAAACAATTTCATCAGGTAGTGAAAATGAAAACTTTAAAGACCTTTATTTAAAAATTATTTCTTTAGTAACTATTTTATCTGTTATTTTAGGAATTTCACTATTTTATTTTTCGGAATTTATTTCTGAACAAATATTTTTTAATAGTAAAATGACGTCACTATTAAAAACAACATCTTTTTTAATATTACCAACAGTTTTTATTGCTATAAATGGAGGCGTTTATAGAGGCTTGAAAAGAATAAATATATTTACTTTTATCTCTGGAAGTTTAGGTAAATTCCTGCTTTCTAGTTTGTTTTTATTTAGTGTTGTCTTATTTTTTAATGTAGAAAATCAACAATTCCCTTTGTACTGTTATTTAACAACTATGTGGATTTTAGCACTATACTCTTTATTTGATATTAGCCTTACATTATTTAAATTAAAAGGAAAGAATAAATATAATATTAAAAATTATATTATGGAGTCTTTGCCGATGCTATTTTCTTCTTCGTTATTTATTTTCTTAGGGTTTATAGATACTTTTATGTTGGGGTATTTCGAGTCAGAAAAGATTGTAGGTTATTATTCAGTTGCTTTAAAGTTATCTGTTCTTTCTAGCTTCTTCTTGGCTTCTATAAATGCTATATTGTCGCCAGTTTTATCCAAGTTGTATAAAGAGAAAAAAATGGATGTCTTTCAAGAAAAAGTTCAGCTTACTGCTAAAATTAATTTTTTCTTATCTGGAGGGATAACTTTTGTTATTATGCTTTTTGCACCATTTTTTTTAAATATTTATGGTGAGGACTTTAAAACTGCATCTACTGTTTTAATTATTTTATGTTTTGGTCAATTAGTGAACTCTATATCTGGTTCTGTAGGTAATATATTAAATATGACCAATAATCAAACAGTTTTTAAAAATATAATATTATTTTCGTTCATATTAAACGTACTATTAAACCTATTGTTAGTTATTAAATATGGTATGGTTGGAGTTGCAACGGCTAGTGTTATAACTATTATATCTTGGAATTTACTGTCTGTTTATTATGTAAAAAAGAAGTTAGGAGTAATTTCTTTTTATAATCCATTTTTTAAAAAAACAAAATGAAAGTAAACAAACCTGATTTCTTAATTGTTGGAGCACCTAAAGCAGGAACTACTTCGTTACATTATTATCTATCTAATCACCCAGAAGTTTATATGAGTACACCTAAAGATACTGGTGTTTTTTTAAACTTGGCAAAAATAAAAGAGTATAGAGGGGAAGAGGATATTAGACCACCTAAAGGAAATTTTCCGACAATTGAATCTTTCTTTAAGATTTTTGAAAATAAAAAAGAGAATCAAATTGCTGGAGAAGCAAGTATAGGAAACCTATATTTCCATAAAGAAGTAATTCCACTAATTAAAGAACACTTAGGAGATGTAAAAATAATTATATCTTTAAGAGATCCAATTGCAAGAGCATTTTCAGCATATGCAATGCAGGTAAGAGATTCTAGAGAACATTTATCTTTCTCAGATAGTTTGGAGAAAGAAGAAGAACGTAAAAAACGTAATTTTGAATATATTTGGTACTTTAGATCTTGTAGTATGTATTACGACCAAGTTAAAGCATATAAGGATAATTTTTCAGATGTTAAAGTTGTAATCTCTGAAGATTTTTATATCGATAAAGACAAATACATAAATGATATTTTTGAATTTTTAAATGTAAGTAAAAACTTACAACTTGATTTAGAAACTAATTTGAATCAATCAGGAGTTCCTAAAAACCGCCAACTTCATAAATGGTTAGTGATGAAGAATAAATTTAGAGCCGTAAGGTTAATTCTTCCAAGAAACTTAAGAATTTATATATATAAAAATTTCCTAAGAGACTTTATAGGTTACGATAAGTTAAAATATAACAACGAAAAATTGGAATATTTATTAAGTTTTATACAAGATGATGTTGTTAAGTTGTCCGAGCTTTTGGACAGAGATTTAAATTCGTTTTGGTTAGATAAATATAAAAAATAATGACTATAAGTATTGTTTTTATAGGAAAAAATGCAGCACATTTAATAGAGGAAAACTATATAAATAGACCATTTCCAGAGTTAGATTTTGCAACAGAAATTATTTATGTAGATTCAGACTCTTCAGATAACAGTGTTGCTTTAGTTAAACAATTAGGCTGGAATTGTATTGAGCTTTCCAGTAAAGGAAGGTTATCTGCAGCAGCTGGAAGACACATAGGAACTCTACAAGCAAAAGGAGATTATATTCTCTACTTGGACTCTGATATGGTTCTTAACTTGGTAAATAACAAAACAATCCCAGATTTAATTGCCAAACACACAGATAAACTAAACGTCTCTGGTTTTGGCGGAATAACAATTGATGTTATAAATAGCAAAAAACGAAAAAGAATAAAGAGAGAAAAAGACGGACAAAATGCTAGTACTTATGGTGGTTTTGTGTTACTTAACAGAAAAGATGTTTTAGAAGCTGGTAATTGGAATGGAAATGTAATTGCAAATGAAGAAAATGAACTCTATGCTAGGTTAATAAAAAACAATAAGAAAGTGTTAATATCTAGAGATATGGAGTGTTTTCATTACACAGATAGACCATCTTCAAGAATAAATATATTACTTAATACTTATTATCCCTTCACAGCAAAAAGTAAGTTTGTTTATGGAGCACCTGGATTGGGATTAAAATCAGCAATAAAGAATAAGTCTTGGAAAATATACCTAAAAAAATTTAATCGAGAAGCTTTATTTTTTGCATTAGTCTTTTTTGTAATAATTTTATTAGAGTTGTTTAGACCATTTAACTTTATCTATCGATTTGCTGCTTACGTAATATTATTTATACTATTCTTATACATTGTAAGCCTAAAAAGATCAATTTTTTTTGCGGTAATTTGTCCCGCTTTGTTTATTCAATTAGTTTACGGTTACTTTATATATAATGAAAAAGCAATAGTAGTAAAAAAAGCACATGAATAAAGAGTTAATCTATAAAAAAAGTCCTGTTTGGGTACAAAATCTAATAATATCTCTGTATGGATTAATACTTTACAAAAAGAGATATGGTAAAGACTATTTTAATAAATTTAATTATTTTATCAATAAAGATTATTCTAATTATGAAAATGAAGTAAAACTTCAAGAAGAAAAATTTTTAAAATTTTTAAAATTTGTAGCTAAGAATAGTAGTTATTATAAGGAGTTATATAAAAATATAGATTTAACAACTATTAAGTCTCTAAAAGATATAACTAAACTACCTATTTTAACAAAAGATAATTTAAGGGCTAACGTAGAAGATATTTATACCATTTCCGAAAAGGAAGGATTTGCTTCCTTTACAGGTGGAACAACTGGTAAATCATTAAAAGTTTTATTTACAGGAGAAGATATTAAGACTAGAATGGCTTATCTAGATGCCTTTAAATATAGGTTAGGAATAAAAAACCCATTAAAAAACAGAAAAGCTACATTTAGTGGTAAATCAATAATTTATGGGCAGCCAAAATCTGTTTTTTGGAGAAATAATTATATATATAATCAAAGATTATACTCTACATTTCATTTAAGTGAAGAAAACCTTCCTAATTATGTTAAAAATTTTAATAGCTTTAAGCCCGAGGTTTTAAATGGCTTTGTTTCTGCTATTTATGAGTTTGCTTTATATATAAAAAGAA
>NZ_JBELDZ010000012.1:0-43509 GCF_042094015.1 Aurantibacter sp.
TATGTGATGATGATTCAGGTACAGGTACTATGCCTACTTTAGTTTTAACAGGTACACCTGGAGCTACAGTCACCATAAGATTTTGGGAATATGGTTCTAATAACGATGGTACTTTTGGTATTTGTGCTTGGGATCCAAATCCATCTACACCATGTGTAACGCCAACAACACAACCAACAGCCTTAACGTTTAGTGGTGTTACAACAACACAAATAGATGGATCTTTTACTGCTGCAGGAGCTCCTGGAGCTGATAATTATTTAGTTGTTATGAATACAACTAACGTAGCGCCAACACTTGTAGATGGTACAACATATAATCCAGGAGATGCAATAGCTGGTGGAAACACTGTTATAGATAATGATGCTAATACAACTTTTACAGCGGCTGGATTAACAGACTCTACAACCTATTATTTCTTTGTATTCTCTTATAATAATACAGCTTGCTCTGGCGGACCTTTATATAATACAACTGGCCCATTAAATAATTCTCAGGCTACAGTAACACCAACACCATGTGTTACGCCAGCAACTCAACCAACAGCTTTAACTTTTGGTACAGTAACTGGTAGTACAATTGCAGCAACTTTTACTGCTGCTGTTCCTGCTGTAGACAA
Source organism: Aurantibacter sp. (assembly GCF_042094015.1). NCBI lineage: Bacteria > Pseudomonadati > Bacteroidota > Flavobacteriia > Flavobacteriales > Flavobacteriaceae > Aurantibacter > Aurantibacter sp. The sequence goes on from NZ_JBELDZ010000012.1 coordinate 620, forward strand.
CTATCTTGTTGTATATAACACAACTAATGTAGCACCTACTTTAACAAATGGAACATCTTATAATCCTGGAGATACTATTGGAGCTAGTACCGTAGTAGATAACGATGCAGATACTAGTTTTTTAGCAAGTGGGTTAACAAGTACAACAACCTATTATTTCTTTGTTTTTGCATTTAACGATTCTACGTGTGCTGGAGGACCACTTTATAATACTACAGCACCATTAAATGGAACAGAAACTACAGTAGCATTTACTTATTGTGAACCTTCAAATACAGAAAATAGATTTTATATAAATGACTTTAGTACGGTTGGAAACGTAACCGATATAACAAACTTAAATACGGGCTATACCGGAACTGGTTATACAGACTATACAGCTCAGGTTGTAACAAATCTTCAAGGAGCTACCGTAAATTTTGTAGCTGACTTTGGTCAAGCAAACAATACTTTTGGAGCTTCTATTTGGGTAGATTTTAATAGTGATTCTACATTTGATCCAGGAGAACAAGTTTATACATCTGGAGCTTATGTTGGAGGTGTTACAGCAAGTTTTATAATTCCTCCTGCAACCCCTGCAGGAAGTTATAGAATGCGTCTTTTAATTGACTGGTTAGATACTACTCCAGACCCATGTTTATTTAGCGCAGATAGAGGTGAAGCTGAAGATTATACATTAACCGTTACGAGTCCAGCACCTTGTACTACACCAATAGCACAGCCAACAGCGTTGTCGTTTGATAGTGTTACAGCTAGTGCTATAACAGCTTCTTTTACAGCTGCGGCTCCTGCGGCAGATAATTATTTGGTTGTTATGAATACAACTGGTGTAGCTCCAACAATTGTAGACGGAACAACCTATTTAGTTGGAGATACTATTGGTACAAGTACGGTTATTGATACAGATTCAGACACAATATTTACTGCAACACCATTATTACCAACAACAACCTATTTTTTCTTTATATATTCTTATAATAATTTAATATGTTCTGGTGGGCCTTTATATAATACTGTTTTACCACTTTTAGGTAATACAATTACACCTGTGGCTTCGGCTTATTGTGAAGGTGAAGCTACAGTCGATGAAAGTGTTAAATATATTAACGATCTTGAATTTATTGGAACATTAAATGATGTCTCTAATTTTGGAAATGGATTCACTGGAGGAGCCACACCTGGTTACCAAGACTGGACAGGTTTAACAAATTCTATTCAAGCACAAGGAGAAGGAATTAATGTTTTTGTTGAAGGAGAAATTGGACGTGGGCACATAAAAGCTTGGGTAGATTGGGATAGAAATGGTGCATTCGATTTTGTAACAGAAGAAGTTTATGATTCTGAAGGAATTGCCACAACAAGTACAACGTTTGGTTTTGTGATTCCTCCAGCTCAAGCTATTGGAGATTATAGAATTAGAATTAGATATTATAATTCATTTAGAAACTCAGATGGAGCTGAATATGCTGCTTATGATTTTGATGCTTGTGAGGATTTTGGTCCACAAGTACATTTTGGATTTAATTTTACAGAATATGGTGAAACTGAAGATTATTTATTTACTGTTATTTCTAGTTGTGATGCAACTATAGATAATATTGTTGAGCCTTCTATTTGCGGAGATGGTACTGCTAATTTGGCTGCTACAGGAAGTGCAAGTACAATTGAATACCACTGGTACGCAAATGAAGGTGATACCGTGCCAATTGTAACTACCAATGTTGGAAACTGGACTACACCAGTACTTACAACTTCAACAGATTATTATGTTACTGCAGATAATGGAACTTGTGAGTCCTTAGTTAAAACTAAAATAAGCGTAAGGGTTAATCCTGTTGCAGTACTTACTTTTACACCATCTACACCAGAAGTTTGTGGAGAAGATGATATTATAGCAATATCTGCTGCTGGAACTAATGAAATTGCTTATTTAATAGAGGAAGATTTTGAAACAGGGACATTAGGAACATTAGTTGTAAATAACCTTAGAACTTATACTGCAGCTGAAACAGCTATAACACAGTGGCAACCTAGAACTAGTACATTTGTACCAGCAGAAGCTGTTTGGTTTCCAGCAATTTCTTCTGGGTTTGGAACTAATAATTTTGCAATGGCAAATTCAGATTCAAGCACAACAAATATTACAGAAACCGCAATAGAGTCTGGAGTATTAGATTCTTCTACTTTTACAGATTTGACTTTAGACTTTGATATGTATTTTTCTAGATATGTATTTGGTGCAGGTATTCCGGAAAATGTTAATGTAGAAGTATCTACAAATGGTGGTGGTGCATGGACTACACTACAAACCTATGATAATGATATAGGCTACGGAACTGCGTTTGCTAGTCAAACAATCGATTTATCTGCTTATGTAAATGAAACAAATTTAAAGGTAAGAATTCGTTATTTTGCAGATTACTGGTGTGATGGTGTTGCAATAGATAATGTAGAACTATATGGGTCAAGACCATTAAACTCTTCTTTTTCTTGGACAAGTCCAACTCCTATAGATGCTTATACAGATCCTGCAGCAACTATTCCTTACACAACAGGAACTACTGTTGGTATTGTTTATGTTAAACCTACTGCTGTACAGTTAGAACAAAACTCTTTTGAGTTTGTGGCAACAGCAACTATGAATAATGGCTGTGAAATTAGTGCAAATATTGCAATTACTAATAATACTAAATTTTGGAAAGGAACAACTGATACGGAATGGAACGACCCTACTAATTGGGCACCTGCTGGTGTACCAACTATAGATAATTGTGTTATTATACCTGACAATACAGAAATAACTGGTACAGGATATGATGCTTATGCAAGAAACTTAACAGTAAGACCTACAGGTGTTTTAGATTTACAATCTGAAAACAACCTTACAGTGCAAGAATTTGTAACTGTTGATGCTGGTGGTACTTTTGACATTAGAGATAGTGCCAGTTTAATACAAATTGATAACGATGCTAATACAGGTACTGTAACTATTGAAAGAAATAGTCAAGCAATGAATGCTTTAGACTATACTTTCTGGAGTTCTCCAATTACAGCCTATACTTTAGGTGGACTTGTTCCAGGAAGTTTATATTATCTTTCTTATACGCCAACCATTGCAAACGGTCATGGAAATTGGAACTACTTAAATGCAGGAGACAGTATGGCTCCAGGTACTGGTTACGCTATACGTTCTACAGGAACAGGAGTTCATAATGGTTCATTTGTTGGAACTCCAACAAATGGAGATGTTAATACCGCCATTACCATTGGTACGGATGCTACATTAGGACTTACAATTGGAGATACAACAGTAGGACCAAATGATGACCAATGGCAACTTATAGGAAATCCTTATGCATCTGCTATTGATATTACTACATTTTTAAATCACCCAACAAATAGTCCTATTTTAGATGGTACGGCATATTTATGGACTCATAACACAGCACCAACCGCCGGTACGCCAGATCCATTTTATGCAGATTATGTAGCTAATTATACATTAAACGATTATGCTTCTATAAATAGTCTTGGTGGAACTACTACGGCTATGTCTGGAGGAACAACACCAATAGCTTATATTGCTTCTGGACAATCATTTGTAGTTCTTGGTACTGGTAACGGAACTGCAATATTTGATAATACAATGCGTGGTAGCAATAATAATAATACGTTCTTTAAAACTGCTGAACAACAAAACTCTAAATCAATAACACCAGACTTTGAAAAGCATAGAGTATGGTTTAATTTAAGTTCTGATTATGGCGGGTTTAGTCAAGTTTTACTTGGTTATGCAGAAGGAGCAACCAATGGTTGGGATAGAGGTTTAGATGCTATAAATTATGGAGGTAACTCAGTTACTTTCTACTTTGTAACACCAGATATTGAAATGAAAACTCAAGCTAAACCATTACCTTTTGCAGATACAGATATTGTTCCATTAGGTTATAAAGCTGTAAATCAAGGACAATTAAGAATTGGTATTGATCATTTTGATGATTTATTTGATACTATTGATATTTATGTTAGAGATAAAGATTTAGATGTTGAGCATAATTTAAAATTAGCTCCATATATCTTTACTACAGAAGTTGGAGTATTTAATGATAGATTTGAAATTATTTATAGATCTAATGCATTATCAACGACTGATTTTGATTCTGTTAACAATAATGTTTTAGTATTTAGTAATGGAGATTTAACTATAAAATCAAATAATTTTGATATTAAAAATGTTCAAGTATTCAATACGTTGGGTCAAAAATTATTCAACTTAAATAATATAAACAAAACTTTAGTAAGTTTAAATGGCTTTAGAAAAACAGAAACAATGCTATTAATTACTATAGAATTATCAAATGGAGCAACTTTAACAAAAAAAGTTATTCATTAAAGAACATTAAAAATTAAAATTCTGTAATTCACAGAGTATCTATAAAAGATTAGTCATAAAAATAGGTTCACTATTTAATGGCTAATCTTTTTTTATGACCATTAATCAGTAAAAAAAAACACAAATTATACAAAACGAACAATCGTTCGGTTTATTTTATATGTTCATTTTTTTAACTTTATTATTATGATTATATTTATATATAATTAAAAAAACTTAGATTATGGTAAATAAACTACTTTGCATAGCACTATTCTTAATTTCAACAAACATCTATTCTCAAGTTGGAATCGGAACAACAACGCCTAATTCAGATGCATTATTAGATATTGATGCAACCATATCTACAGGCGGTTTATTATTACCAAGATTAAATCTTTCTAGTACAGTTAACTCTGCACCATTAACAGCACATGTAGCAGGTATGACTATATATAATGAGGCAACAATTGCAGATGTAACGCCAGGTATGTATTATAATAATGGAACATTGTGGATACGTTTAGGTGCTGGAGCTCTTTCAAACGATTGGTCAATTACAGGAAATAATGGTACAACATATGGAACAAATTTTATAGGAACTACAGATAACACAGATGTATCCATTCAAAGAAACAACATAAGAACGATTAGATTACAAAATACTACCACAACTTTTAGAGATGAGATCAGAACTAGAAACGGTAGTGTAGATAGTGGAGATACCTTAATAAGATTATTTGACTCTGCAGATGCTGGTGTTATACAAATTAATGAAAACAATGGTGCAAGTCATAGATTTCATGGAAATGATGATAGTGTCTTAAATGAACAGCAATTAGATTTAAACTTTAGAATTGAAGGAAACGATTTTGATGATGTATTATTTATTGATGCAGCAGACAATTTAGTTTCAATAGGAAATCAAACACCTATATTTCCAGGAATAGATACATTTCAATCTTATGCATACTTTGTAAATGACCATGCCGTTAACGGGTACTCAACTTCTGGTGTTGGTGTTTATGGAGCAGATTCAACAGATGGTTTTGGAGTTGAAGGTGTTTCTGCAACAAATGGCGTTGGTGTAGTAGGTACTGCTACAGGTTTAGGTGCAAGTTTTATAGTTGGCTCTGGTGGATCTTTTGCAGGCTCAAATTATGGTGTGTTTGGACAGGCTAATAATGCTGGTGGAGTTGGTATAATTACCGAAGTAAATGGTTCTGGCTTAGTTGGTTTTGGTGGAGATGAAGGTGGAATATTTAGTGGTAATGCTTTTGGAGCTGTTGGTTATGTTCCTAATGCAGCTGGAATTGGAGTTTTAGGTTTTTCAAATGGTGGAGCAGGTACAGCTTTATTTGGTTTTGGTAACTTTACTGCAACAGGAACAAAAGCATTTACTATAGATCATCCTTTAGATCCTGAAAACAAAAAATTAAAGCATTTCTCTGTAGAATCTGATGAAGTACTAAATGTTTATAGAGGAACTGCTAGTTTTGATGCTAGTGGAAATGTAACTATAAAATTACCTCAATATTTTAAAGAAATTAATATTAATTTTTCTTACCAGTTAACACCGGTTGGCGCTAGTATGCCACAATTACATGTTAGTAAAGAAGTAAGCGGAAACTCTTTTGGAGTATCGGGTGGAAAAGCTAACAAGAAAGTGTCATGGGTTGTTTATGCAGAAAGAAACGATAAATTTTTACAAGCTAACCCAGGTCAAAGAGAAACAGAAGTATTAAAAACAAATAAAGAACAAGGGAAGTATTATCATCCTACAGCTTGGGGACAAAATAAAAGTAAAGCAATGTTTAAAAAAGACGAGATAAAAGCTAAAACCTATAAAAAAGAAAATAATAGTAAAAAAGGAAAGCCTACAAAATTCTAATTATCTCAAATACTTTATAAACTTCCAAAACGATCTTGATTTTAAATAATTAAGGTCGTTTTCTTTTGCGTAAGCTTCTCGTTCAAAAGAAATATTTTTGTAAGCTAAGTTTGAGTTATTATAAATTATTAGTCTGATTAAAAACTCTAAGAGATACAAAATATAAAAAGGTAAAACTAACAACTCTAATTGTTGTCTTAAATGAATTTTCTCGTGGTTGATAAGCACTTTATCTTCCTTTAAACGCTTATGCTTCAAAATAACAAAAGGGTAAAGCGTAATAGCTCTAAAACCTTTAAAAAGTATATGTTTTGATATTAGTATCATAATAAAACAACAAAGCCCTAAAATAGATTTAGAGCTTTGTAAATTTATAAACTATTAGGTTAATCTCTTGACATAAAAATTCTTAAAATATACCAGAACAACAACATTAAACTAGCAAATAAACCTAATGCAGCAGGAATATATTGATCTTGGCTATATTTATGAATCAAATTAGAAGTTTGATATAAAATACTTCCTCCTGCTAATAAACACATAGCTACAGAAAACCATAAACCTAAATCAAAACCAAATAATGTTCCTGCTATAATTAAACCAATCGCAATAAAACCACCAACAATTAAACCTGTTTTTAAAAATGAAAAATCTTTTTTAGTTAATAATACCACAGCACTTAAACCTGTAAATAAAGCTAAAGTTACAATTGCAGCTTGCTGCAATATTTCTAAACCTGAATCCATATAGAATGCTGCAATGTAGATCATAGGAACAAAAATGACTGCTTGAGCCAAAATATAGATTCCATACGCTAAATATTGTAAGTTTTTATCCTGAGATTTTAGCGCAGTACTTTCAGCATAAGTAGTAATAAACATAAAACCACCTAAAAGTAATAACCATTTATAGCCATCTGTAAGAGATAACATAAAATTAACAACTGTATCACTTTGTAATAATAAATATTCAAAGATTATAAATACTAAAACACCAGCAGCAACGTGTGCATACGTTTTTTATAAAAAGCAACTTGTGCTTCTGTATCTGTTTGACCTACTAAAAGTCTTTGTGATGATTGATTTTGAAATTCTTCCATTATATAACTCTTTTGTTTATTAATTTTTATTCCCGCCAAAAACCTGCATTGCCCAATATAATAAAGACGCAATAGATCCAATAGCAGCTACTAAATACGTTCTTGCAGCCCATTTTAAGGCATCTTTAGAACCTGCATATTCTTCTGGTGTAACTATATTTTTTGCCTTTAACCAAGCTAAAGCTCTATTGCTAGCGTCATATTCTACAGGTAATGTAATAACACTAAACAAAGTTGCGAAAGCCATCATTCCAAGACCTGCAACCGCAACCCACCAACCTAAACCTAAACCAGCTGCTGCTCCTAAAGCTAAGCCTCCAAAAACTAAATATTGAGACATATTAGACGTAACACTTACAATTGGCACCAACTTAGAACGTATTGTTAAATAACTATAGGCAGTAGCATGTTGTACTGCATGACCACATTCATGAGCTGCAACTGCTGCTGCTGCTGCATTACGTTCGTTATAAACAACTTCGCTTAAGTTTACTGTTTTGTTTTGTGGATTGTAATGATCTGTTAATTGTCCACGAGTAGAAATTACTTCAACATCAAAAATACCATTGTCTTTTAGCATTTTCTCGGCTATTTCTGCGCCACTCATCCCATTCCTTAATTGGATTTGAGAATATTTTTTAAACTTGCGTTTTAACTGGCTACTTGCTAGCCAACTAAATATAGATATTGCTCCTAAAAGGATATAATATCCTGTCATTCCGCTTCCCATCATTTTATTATTATTTTTTATTCTGATCTAAAGATAGCAAAAAGTAAGCCAACAAATAACTAAGAAAATGTGTCAGTTTATTGTTTTATTAATTTTGCAGTTTGAGTAGTTGTTATAGGATAACTAATAACTTCAGTTTGGTCTTCAGTAGCTATGGTAGTTTTTTTACTGTCTTTACCAGAAAATACAATTTCGAAAAACATATAATCATCAAAAAAGCGTTCGGTTGTAATTAATAAGTTTCCTTGAACTTCAAAAACACTAATTAGTGAATTGTTAACATATTTGGCGTCTAAAATAATACCATTGTTTTCATCTACAACATATTCGCCTTTAGCTTTATCTATAATTTTTAAGGTATAATTTCTTGGACTTGGTTCTCCGTTTACAACATAAACCAAAGTATATTTAAAAACATTTGAACCATCTGTTGCTTTTAAATGAAACTCCATCTCTATTTCTTGTTGTCCTCTTGGATTATCTATTTTTAATTTTCCTTTATAAATACCCAAATAATCTTCTGGAAATTGTTTTGTAATACTATCTTGTTGAGAAAAGGCTACAAATGACAATAAGAAACAAATAATAAATTTCATAATAGTAGTTTTTACTAAGATAGTTTTTTTTGAATGATTTTACTTATAATTAAAAACGGGTTTGCTTATTTAAGCAAACCCGTTTTTAAAACAATAACCCCATTTTAAAAGTTTAAAACCCTGCTAAATTAATAATCTTACCAGGTACAATAATTACTTTTTTAGGTGTTTTACCATCTAATTGTTTCTGCGTTCTTTCGTCTGCCATAACAATTTTTTCAATCTCACCTTTAGATAAGTCTAGAGACAATTCTAACTCAAAACGTTTTTTTCCGTTAAATGAAACCGGATACACTTTACTACTTTCTACTAAATGACTTCCATCAAATTCTGGAAAAGCAACTGTAGAAATAGATGTTGTATGACCTAACTGACTGTATAATTCTTCCGAAATATGTGGCGCATAAGGCGATATTAAAACCAATAAAGGTTCAAGAATCTCTTTACTTGTACATTTTTGTGCAGTTAACTCGTTAACTGCAATCATAAAGGTAGAAACCGATGTGTTAAAAGAGAAATTTTCTATGTCTTCTTGTACTTTCTTTATGGTTTTATGTAATGTCTTTAAATTATCTTTAGTTGGTTCTGCATCTGTTGCTCTACTTCCATTATCGTCTACATATAATTTCCAAAGCTTTTTTAAGAATCCGTGAACTCCAGTAATTCCTGCTGTATTCCAAGGTTTGTATTGCTCTAATGGACCTAAAAACATTTCGTATAAACGTAAACTATCTGCACCGTAATCTTCACAAATAGCATCTGGACTTACAACGTTATATTTAGATTTAGACATTTTTTCGACCTCGCAACCTACTTTATAAACACCATCTTCAAGAATAAATTCAGCATCTTTATAATCTGCCCCAAACTCTGCGTCGTTCTTTAAACCTTCAATATCTAATTCATCGGAAGCGTTGACATATTGTACTTTTACGTGAATAGGTAAAATAGATTTTCCTCCAATTAATTCTTTAGAATAATAAGTGTTAGTGTTTTCTTCTCTATAAATAAAAGCACTAGTTCCCAAAATCATTCCTTGGTTAATTAGCTTTTTAAAAGGTTCGTCTACATTTACAAAACCTCTATCGTTTAAAAATTTCACCCAAAAACGAGAATATAATAAATGTCCTGTTGCGTGCTCGCTTCCACCAATATATAAATCTACATTTTCCCAATAGCTTAGCGCTTCTTTAGAAGCAAAATCTTCGCCTCTATTGGCTTTTTCTTCCATATAGCGGAAAAAGTACCAAGAACTTCCAGCCCAACCTGGCATTGTGTTTAGCTCTAATGGAAAAACAGTTTCATTATCAATTAAATCATTTGAAACAACTTCATTTTTATTCGTATTCCAAGCCCAAACATCTGCGCGACCTAATGGCGATTCGCCTTCTTCGGTTGGTAAATATTTTTCTACTTCTGGCAATGCAATTGGCAAATGTTGTGTTTCAATCATTTGTGGTTTACCATTTACATAATACACAGGAAATGGTTCTCCCCAATAACGTTGTCTGCTAAAAACAGCATCGCGTAATCGGTAATTAGTTTGCCCTTTACCTTGATTTAATTGCGTTAAATTGTAGATGGCTAATTTTGAAGCTTTATTTACATTTAATCCATTTAAGAAATCACTATTGGCAATCTTAACGTTGTCTTTTCCTGCAAAAGCTTCAGTAGAAATATCTATGCCTTCAAAAATATTAGGAATGTCTATATTAAAATGTTTTGCAAAATCGTAATCACGTTGATCTCCACATGGAACTGCCATAACAGCTCCTGTTCCGTAGCTTGCTAAAACGTAATCGCCAATCCAAACCGGAATTGGTTCTTTTGTAAACGGATGTTCTGTATAAGCACCTGTAAATACACCAGAAATGGTTTTTACATCTGCCATTCTATCGCGTTCGCTACGTTTAGCGGTTTTTTCTATATAAGCTTCAACCGCATCTTTTTGTTCTGTTGTTGTTATTTTAGCTACTAACTCGTGTTCTGGAGCTAAAGTCATAAAACTAACTCCAAAAATAGTATCTGGTCTTGTGGTAAAAACTTCAATTGTATCAGTATGTTCTTTTAAGTTGAACGTCACACTTGCGCCTTGAGATTTTCCAATCCAATTACGCTGTGTTTCTTTAAGCGAATCTGTAAAATCTACTGTTTCTAAACCTTGAAGCAAACGTTCTGCATAAGCTGAAATTCGCATAGACCATTGTGTCATTTTTTTACGAACCACAGGATGACCGCCACGTTCTGAAACGCCATTTACAATCTCATCGTTAGCTAAAACAGTTCCTAAAACCGGACACCAATTTACTTCAGTTTCCGCTAAATAGGTTAATCTGTATTGTAGTAATACATCTTGTTGTTTTTCAGAAGAAAACGTATGCCATTCTTCAGCTGTAAACACTTCAATATCTTCGTCTGAAACTGCATTTACGTTAGCATTTCCTTCCGAAGTAAAAATAGCAATTAACGTATCTATATGTTCAGCTTTATTAGAATTGTTATTATACCAAGATGCAAACAATTCTGTGAAAATCCACTGTGTCCACTTGTAATATTCTGGTTCGCTTGTACGTACTTCTCTACTCCAATCAAAACTAAAACCAATTTGATCTAATTGCCTTCTGTAGGTTGCAATATTATCTTTAGTAGTAATTTTTGGATGTTGTCCAGTCTGGATTGCATATTGCTCTGCAGGCAAACCAAAACTATCATAACCTTGTGGATGCAATACGTTAAATCCTTGGTGACGTTTGTAACGCGCATAAATATCGCTGGCAATATAACCTAACGGATGACCAACATGTAATCCTGCGCCACTTGGGTAAGGAAACATATCCAAAACGTAATATTTTGGCTTGTCGGAATTGTTTGAGGCTTTAAATGTTTGGTTATCTGACCAATATTTTTGCCATTTTGCTTCAATCTCGTTAAAATTATAATGCATTTTGATGTTTTTCAGCTTAATAAAGGTGCAAATTTAAGCTTATTCTAAGAAGATTAAAAGATAATGGCTTGTAATCATAAGAAGAAGCAAATTCTTTTATATTTTTATCACTTAATTAGCTATTTATGAGTTATACATTTGATAAATATCAAAAACGAAAATTAATATCGTCTTACTTTTCTGTAGTACTAAGTATTGCTTTGGTGCTTTTTTTACTTGGTGTTTTAGGTTTATTAATTATAAATGCTAAAAAAGTAGCCGATCATTTTAAAGAACAAGTTACTGTAACTATCTATTTAAAAGATACGGCAAAAGATGTTGAAATTAAGCAATTAGAAAAAAGTTTAGCAATGTCGGACTTTGTAAAATCGACAAATTATGTCTCTAAAGAAAAAGCCGCCGATGTTTTAAAATCTGAAAATGGCGAAGATTTTATGCAGTTTTTAGGATTTAATCCACTTCAAAACTCAATAGATTTAAACTTAAAAGCTGACTTTGTTACTACTGAGAAATTAGAAGACATATCTAAAGATGCATTAAGTAAAAACTTTGTTGCTGAAGTTAGTTACGATAACGACTTAGTTAATTTAATGAACAATAACGTAAAGAAAATAAGCTTTTGGGTTTTAGTTCTTAGCGCCGTATTTACGCTTATTGCCGTTTTATTAATTAATAGTTCTATTAGATTATCTGTTTACGCTAAACGTTTCACCATTAAAACAATGCAAATGGTTGGAGCTACAAAGCGTTTTATTAGAAAACCATTTATCTTTAAAAGTATTCGTTTAGGAGTTATTGGAGCTATAATAGCTTTAGTAGGATTAGCCGTAGTAGTTTATTACGGAAATAAAACATTCCCAGAATTAGAGATTCTTAAAGACCAAATTTTAATTGTTAGCCTATTTGTAGCTGTCTTTTTATTAGGCATTATAATTACGTGGTTTTCTACATTTTTAGCAACGTCTCGTTTCTTGAATTTAAAAACAGACCAGTTGTATTAAAATTATATTTTAACAACATTTTACAATTCAACATATAATAATTTTAAAACATTTCGGTTTATATAAACACTAACTCAACCAGTTATTATAAATCCTAACTTTTAAATTATGAAACGTATTACTTTTGTAGTTGTAGGCTTATTAACTGTTTTGGCTTACACTTTTTTATCATCACAAACAGAAAGTACAAAAACTTATAAAGTTGCAGAACATATAGAAAAACCTATTCCTGTTTTTGACTAAATATTTATTAAAATTAACCTCAAATTTTAAATATTTATTTTACTTTGCATCACTTAAACGCCAATTATTATGTCTAAAGCATCTAACGAGAATAAGTTTATCTTCGGAAAACGCAACTATAAATTTATGTTTATAGGATTAGCTTGTATGGCTTTAGGGTTTATTTTAATGTCTGGTGGCGGAAGCGACGATCCAAATGTGTTTAATCCAGATATTTTTCACTGGAGACGTATTCGTTTAGCACCTGCATTAATTATACTTGGTTTTGGTTTCCAAGTTTATGCTATTTTGACTCGTAAAGAAGATAAAAAAGCCGAATAGCTTTATTCCTTTTTATTTTGAAGTATTAAAGGTTCTTTTTAATACTTTTGCTTTATGGATATTTTAGATTCAATTATTTTAGGAGTTATTCAAGGTTTAACAGAGTTTTTACCTGTATCTTCTAGCGGACATTTAGAACTTGGTAAAGCCATTTTAGGCGATCAATCTGTTCCAGAAGAAAGCTTGCTTTTCACTGTTTTACTTCACTTTGCAACTGCATTAAGTACTATTGTTGTTTTTAGAAAAGATATTATTTCTATTTTAAAAGGTTTACTGTCTTTTACTTGGAGCGAAGACACTCAGTTTGTATCTAAAATTGCTTTATCTATGCTTCCTGCTGTAATTGTTGGACTTTTATTTGAAGATCAGTTAGAAGCACTATTTGGTGGAAATATACTATTAGTTGGTGCTATGCTTTTAGTTACTGCAATACTTTTATTCTTTGCAGATAAAGCTAAAGACACAAACAAAAACGTAACTTTTAAAAATGCATTTATAATAGGAATATCTCAAGCAATTGCTATGTTGCCAGGAATTTCTAGGTCTGGAGCAACTATTTCTACATCGGTTTTATTAGGAAACGATAAAACTAAAGCTGCACGATTTTCATTCTTAATGGTCATTCCTTTAATCTTTGGAAAAATAGCTAAAGACATTATTGGTGGCGATTTATCTTTAGACGGACACAATACTATAGCGCTTTCTGCTGGCTTTATAGCTGCGTTTTTATCTGGTTTAGTAGCTTGTACTTGGATGATTTCTTTAGTTAAAAAAAGCAAACTGTCTTATTTTGCTATTTATTGCGCCATAGTTGGAGTTATTGCTATTGGATTTACACTTTTAAACTAAGCAATTATGACTGGAGAAGATTATTTAGCAGGACACGTTTTATTAATTGATAAGCCTTTAGAGTGGACTTCTTTCCAAGCTGTAAATAAATTACGTTGGGAAATACGTCAAGCCTTTAATATTAAAAAAATTAAAGTTGGTCATGCAGGAACTTTAGATCCGTTAGCAACAGGTTTATTAGTAATTTGTACTGGTAAAATGACTAAACAAATAGATACATTTCAAGGTCAGATAAAAGAATACACAGGAACTATTGTTTTAGGAAGTACAACACCATCTTACGATTTAGAAACTGAAGTTGACAAAACGTTTGAAATAGCTCATATTACCGAAGATTTAATTCACGAAACTACAAAACAGTTTACAGGTGAAATTAACCAGTTTCCACCTATTTTTTCAGCATTAAAAAAAGAAGGTAAGCGTTTATACGAGTTTGCTCGTGCTGGTGAAACTGTAGATATTCCATCTCGAAAAATAACAATTAATACCTTTGAAATTACTAAAATTGAAACATCAATAGATAATATAAATGTTGATTTTAGAGTAGTTTGTAGTAAAGGAACTTACATTAGGTCTTTGGCTCACGATTTTGGAAAAGCCTTAAATTCTGGAGGACATTTATCGGCTTTACGTCGTACAAAAATTGGAGATTATAGTGTTGAAAATGCAGTTTCTATTGATGATTTTATCAAAAACTTAACACAATAAAAACATCTAAAAGCTCATTTAAAACGTTATATTTTATATGATTTTAACTGGTTCTGTAAAAGCTTTACTTATTTCACTTTTTATAAGTGCTGTAATTCTAATTAGCTTAATTGGAATTACAATTGGGCAAGAAAAACCGTATACTTATATTAAAGATGATTTATTTGTTGAAATTCTTATAGAAGCTGAAGAAATAGAGATTGTAAAACTAGAAACAAACTTGGCGTTTAATAGTAACAAAACCAATAATAGACATACAAAAGCTTATAATTATATTCCGCCCGCCGAAGATTTTGAATACATTTCTAGCACTACTTCTGATATTAATGAAAAAGAAGAAAATAAGATTTATAAGCAATTAGAAAACAAACCTAAAAACTTACAAAAGGAGCAATTTATAACTATAAACAAGATTTTAAAAGCTTCAAAAGACGATTCTAAAAGCAACAATAAGAACAGTAGTGTAAGTTATTCATTATTAAACAGAGAAGCTATTAGTATTCCTGTTCCTGTGTACTTGTGTGATGCTTCAGGAAAAGTAAATATTTCAATTACTGTTAATGCTAACGGAAAAGTAGTTAAAGCTTCTATAAATTCTTCTGTATCCGTAAAAAACAACTGTTTACAAGAACGCGCTTTACAATATGCAAAGCGCGCTAGATTTAATTCAAGTCAAACAATTAATCAACTTGGAAGTATTACGTATCTGTTTCAATAAAAAAGATAATTGCTTAAAACTAACTATTACCTAAAAGCATTACTAAATCGTTTATAATACTTTGTCCTTTATCTTTATTATACCAATGTTGTAAATCTTCTTTAAATTCTGGTGTTAAAGCACCATTTTTAGATTTATAATCGTTTACTAGCTTAGTTGCTAAACTAGGTCTTGGTCCAAAAGTAAAAAGAACTTTATTTTGCTCGTCTAAAGCAATAAGCTTAGCAATTGCTCTTCCGCCATTAGTTAGGAAATTATCCATTAGAGCGTCGTTTTCATCTCGAAACACCAATTTTAAATCTAAGTTAGGATTTGAGTTAGTTATTTTATTTAACACAGGAATTACATGTGCAGCATCTCCACACCAACTTTCTGTAATTACTAAAAAAGTGATTTTTTTAGTATAATTAGTTAAATATTGTTGTGTTGATTCGCTTATTTTAATTGTTTTATCCCAACGCTTCATACGTCTGTCATTTAACATCGTATAATCCGCTAAAGCTTCCGTTTTTTCGTTTCCAGAATTACTTTTTTCTTCGACTAATTGATGTACTAAATTTCTATAAGAAGTATAATCTATACTTTTATTTAAACTAGATTTTATAATATCTTGTAATTGTAAAGTTGCTGTTTCCATAGGATAAAATTAATACTAAATAAGTTCTAATTAAGTGACATTTGTTACATTAGTAGAAGATTTTTTAAAACCTTACAAAGTTATGAAAAAACACAAATGCGGTTGGTGTGTTGGAGATGATTTATATGAAGCTTACCATGATAAAGAATGGGGAAAACCCATTTATGATGATGCTGCTTTATTTGAGTTTTTAATACTTGAAACATTTCAAGCTGGTTTAAGTTGGATTACCATTTTAAGAAAGCGAGAAAATTTTAGAACTGCTTTTGATGATTTTGATTATAAAAAAATAGCTAATTATAAAGAAGACAAGCTAGAAGAACTTAGAAACGACGCAGGAATTATAAGGAATAAATTAAAGATAAAATCGGCAGTTACAAATGCTCAGAACTTTCTTAAAATTCAAGAAGAATTTGGTTCGTTCTCTAAATATATTTGGGCTTTTGTAGATGGAAAACCTATAAAAAACAACTGGACTAATTATAAAGACACACCAGCAAACACGCCTTTAAGCGATGCTGTTAGTAAAGATTTAAAAAAGCGAGGATTTAAATTTGTAGGTTCTACTGTAATTTATGCTCATATGCAAGCTACAGGAATGATAAACGACCATGAAATTGGTTGTTTTAGATATAATGAAGTTTAGTTTTTAATATAATCACAAATACGCTAAAAACTCATTTCTTGAAATATCTTTAGCACCAAGACTTTCTAAATGATTGGTGTAGTCTTGACAATCTATTAGTTTGTAATTTGTATTCTGGACAAAGGTAATTAAAGCCGCTTTACTGGCGTTACTTACTTTACTAAACATACTTTCGCCACAAAACATTCCGTTATTTAAATCTACACCATAGAATCCACCAACCAATAAGTTTTCTTGCCAAACCTCAACAGATTTTGCATAACCTAATTTGTGTAATTCTGTATAAGCAGAAATCATTCCTTTTGTAATCCAAGTATCGTCCTGCCCAATGCGTTTTGCTTTAGCACATTGTGTAATTACTGCTTTAAAATCTTTATTTATGGTAACTGTTAAATTGCAATTTCGTAAAAATTGCCTCATACTTTTAGACACTTTTAAATCTTTTGGATACAATACAAATCGTGGATCTGGAGACCACCATAAAATTTGTTCATCGTTTTCAAACCAAGGAAAAATGCCTTGTTCATAAGCCGACAATAATCGTTTTGGAGATAAATCGCCACCAAATGCCAATAAACCATCTTCTGTTGCTTGAGAAACTGGAGGGAAATTGTCATTTAGGTTTAAAAAGTGAACCATTTGTAATTAAGTAGAATTATAAAACTATAAAAAAACCTCAACAGTTAAAACTATTGAGGTTATTATTTTGATTAACACTTACCTTTTAATTAGAAAGGTAAATCGTCGTGATCTTCTTGTTTTAAATCTGTTGCTGGCTCAAAAGCTTGTGCAGGAGGAACTTCTGGCATACCTTGTGGTGCAGCCGCTTGTGCGCCTTCAATTCTCCATCCTTGCACAGAATTAAAATATTTAGTTTCTCCTTGTGGATTAACCCATTCTCTACCTCTTAAATTGATGTTAACTTTTACGTCTTGTCCAACTTGGTAGTTGTTTAATAGATCTGTTTTATCTTGAACAAATTCCACTAGAATATGTTGCGGATATTGCTCTTCTGTAGTTACAACTAATTCTCTCTTTCTAAACCCATTACTTCCAAAAGTTTGAGTTTCTCCAATCATTTTTACTTTTCCTTGTACTTCCATTATATTCGTGTATTTGTATTCGTCTTTATTTAAGATAACAATGTTAACCAAGCTTTTTTAACGTCTTGGTTTTCTAAAAAAGCTTTCGCTTTTTGATGTTTTTCATCGTTATTTTTGAGGCTGCAATTAAAGGCTTTTATTTCACTTTCTAAAGGTAAGTTTTCAACATTTGCTAACAATCCTAAATCGTTACCTGATAAAATGTTACTGTTTCTTACAGATTCTGGTAAAGCATCTACTCCAATTCCTAACGTGGTTAATGGTTTTGGTATTTCAAAAAAACCTGTTTTTGCTCTACTATAAAAACTACCGCCAGCTCTAGAAACTAAATCTAATTTGGTTTGGTCTATACTTCCGTTTTCATCTAAAACAGCTTCATTTATATGCATTTTAACTACTTCACAAATAATTAGGTTTCCTGCGCCACCTTCAGTTCCTAATTTAACAATCTCGTTAACCTTACATTCCATTTGCACTGGACTTTCTGCTACTCTAAATGGTTTTACCTCATCACTTTTAAGCATTGTTAAACCCGCTTTTTCAAACTCATTTACGCCTTGTCCGTATTCTGTACTACTTAAAGACATTTGTTGAACAATATCAAAGTTTACCACATTAATAACCACTTCTTTTGTTAATTCTGCATTCTCCAATGTATGTTTAGTTGTGTTATCTCTAACACGTCTTGCTGGAGAAAATATTAAAATTGGCGGATTAGCACTGAACACATTAAAAAAGCTAAATGGCGATAAGTTTGAATTTCCATCTTCATCTATTGTACTTGCAAATGCAATTGGCCTTGGTGCAACCGCACTTAATAAATACCCGTGTAATTTAGCTGTAGTTAATTCGTTAGGTTTAAATGATTTCATTTTAAATATCTTAGATAGCAAAGATAGCAATTATTGAAACCTTCAAAAAATTAATTTCTTTAGCTACTACGCAATATTATTAACAGTTTTGCATTATATTGATACCAAAATAAATTTAAATGTTTACTACTAATAGACAATTAATACGTTGGGTTATAATTATAAGTTCTTTTGCTATAATTTCTTTAATTCTATGGAATACATTCACGTTTTTTCAGAAGTTCAAAGAAGAAGAACGCGCAAAAATGGAAATTTGGTCTAACGCACAAAAAATATTTTCTAGCCAAGAAGATAATCCAAATTTTGATTTTCTAGTGAAGATTTTAAACAGCAACACTACAACACCAATTTTAGTAATTAATGTAGACGGAAGTATTAGTAATTTTAATAACATTGATTTTGGTGGTAAAGACGTTTCTAAATACGTAGAAAAAAATAAAACTAAACTTATTAAACAATTTGAAGGCGAAAATACACCAATAGATATTTCGTATCTAGATAGTAAAACTCAAGAGCGCATAATGGTTAGTAAATTATACTACGGAAATGCGCCACTACTCAACAAATTGAAATTTTACCCTTTAGCTTTACTTTTAATTATAGTTCTTTTTGCTGCTGTGGTCATTTTCTTTTATAAGAGTTCTAAAACGGCTTCGCAAAACAAATTATGGTCTGGAATGGCTAAAGAAACTGCTCATCAAATTGGAACCCCTTTAAGCTCTTTAATTGGCTGGATAGAAATCTTAAAGACTGAAAATGTGGATCAGTCTTATATTTTAGAAATGGAAAAAGATATAGACAGATTACAAACAATTACTGAACGCTTTAGTAAAATAGGCTCTATTCCTACTTTAAAGCCTTTAAATATTGTTGAGGAAACTAGGTCTTCTTTCAACTATTTAACATCTAGGCTTTCTAAATTAGTAGATTTTAAACTAGAACTTCCAGAAGATGATATTATGGTTAACTTAAATCAGCAATTATATAGCTGGACTATTGAAAATTTACTTAAAAATAGTGTAGATGCCATGAAAGGTAAAGGTGAATTACATTTAAAGTTATGGCAACTTGAAGATAATGTTTATATAACCGTTACAGATACTGGTAAAGGGATTCCTAAAAACAAGTTTAACACCATTTTTGAAACAGGTTACACCACTAAAAAAAGAGGTTGGGGTTTAGGTTTATCTTTAACAAAACGTATTGTTGAAGAATTTCATAATGGGAAAATAAAAGTAGAACACTCTGAAATTGATAAAGGCACCACTTTTAAAATGAGTTATAAATCTATAATTGGGCTTTAATTGAAGCTGCAATAGTCTCAAACTCTTTAGAGGTTAATTTAGTCTTACTGATAAAACGAGCATCTTCCATTGTTGATAAAGGAATTAAATGTACGTGTGCGTGTGGTACTTCTAAACCAATAACAGACATTCCAACACGTTTACAATCTATAGCTTTTTCAATTGCAATAGCTACAGTGCGAGAAAACTTAAGTAACTCTATATAACTTGTTTCTTCTAAATCAAAAATCTTATCAACTTCTTTTTTTGGAATACAAAGCGTATGTCCCTTAGCATTAGGATTGATATCTAAAAACGCTAAAAAATCGTCTGTCTCTGCTACTTTATAAGAAGGAATTTCACCTGAAATAATTTTAGAAAAAATAGAAGCCATAATTAAAAGAGTTTTAATATAAGTTACGAAAATTATCTTGTAATCTCTATGATATCAAATTTAATAATTCCGCTTGGAACACTAATCTCTGCAATTTCACCAACACTTTTACCTAACAAACCTTTACCAATTGGAGAGTTTACAGATAGTTTTCCTGTTGCTAAATCTGCTTCTCCATCTGCTACCAGTGTGTAAACCATTTCCATTCCGTTGGTTTGATTTTTTATTTTGACTTTAGATAACACTAAAGCTTTACTTGTGTCTAATTGAGACTCATCTATAACACGAGCTCCTGCTAAAGCATCTTCTAGTTTTGCAATACGCATCTCCAACATTCCTTGTGCTTCTTTAGCTGCATCATATTCAGCATTTTCACTTAAATCGCCTTTATCTCTTGCTTCTGCAATAGCCCTAGAAGCTTTTACGCGTTCTACATCTTTAAGCTCTCTAAGTTCAGCTCTTAATTTTTTTAATCCTTCAGCAGTATAGTAAGATACTTTACTCATAATCTTTTCGTTTAATAAATAACTGTAAATACTGAAAAAACTCAGCAAATAAAAAAATCCCGTTTGCACGAGATTGTAATACAAATATATAAAATGAAAACAGTTTTTATATTACATTGCACTAAAAATAGTTGACTTATGAAATATTTTATATTAATATCCCTAATTACAATAACTATACTGAGCTGTCAAAAAAATGATGAGTTAGCGCTTCAAAACAATCCATTTATTCCAAATTTTACTTTTGACACACAGACTTTAATCAACACGGATTTACCACAATATAATGATCTTCAATTTCCAGGAAATCATATTATATTAAATAACAATTATGGCTTAAATGGTGTAGTCGTATATTATGCTGGTGGAACAAATTATAGCGCTTTTGAACTAACCGACCCGAGTCATGTTGTATCAAATTGCTCTAAACTTACAGTTGAAGGCGTAATTGCAACATGTGGTTGTGATGATTTTAATGAATTTGAAATCCTTTCCGGTCAACCCTATAATGGCACTTCATCTCAATATACCTTAAAACACTATTTTGTAGAAGTTAATGGAAGTGTTATTAGAGTGTATAATAACTAAAAAAATCACAGTCTAAGACTGTGATTTTTTAATTAAGCTAAAATAGATATATTATTTTATAAGTATCTTTTTTACTGTAGTACTATTTCCAGATTGGATTTGTAACAAATACATTCCAGACTGAACACTTTTCAAATTCACCTCAGTCTTTAAACTATTATTAGGTGAATTAGTAGAATTATAAATAGCTCTACCTCTTACATCAAAAACAGTTACCTTAAACTTTGATGTTATAGTATTTGCATAAGACACATAGAAACTACCATTATTAGGATTAGGGTAAACATTAAAATTAGAGTTATTAAATTCATTAGTAGATAATGAATTTGTAACTATTACTGTATAATCTTCTACTTCTGCATCATAAACATCTTGTGATGGATCAGGTCCGTTATCATCACAAGCGCCTGGCTTAGAATCCCATTGTGTGGAAACTCTCATTATTGTAGCTCCAAGTACTGCATCCGCAGGAACTGTTACAGATACAGGAGATAAACTCGTTAACCCATTAATTACGTTCTGCGCTCCACCAAGATAATATTCTTCAGAAGCTTCTAATACACAGTTTTGATTCCAATCAATCCAAACAGCAGTCTCTAATGGATAATCTCCATCTGTATTTACTCTAACGGATAAATTATGCGTATCATTCAATTCAACTTCTGTTACTGTAATAGAACTTGGATCTACACCTGTGTAATCACTGTAACCTGCTGGTTTTGCAGACGGGTTATTTATTGTTGCAAACACAACACTAGTTGTACTTGTGTCATAAAGCATATTACCTACAGAAGGACATATTCCGTCTATTTTTGTTAAATCAACCTGATTTGTCCTTACAGTAGAAGCAGTACTTGTCATTGTAATGGTAGATGTTCCCGCAGCAACACCAGACATACCTGTTATTTCCATAGTAACTAATCCACTACTTGTTCTAGATGCTGGCGTAAAAGTTACATTAGTTCCTCCTGGTTGACCAGATGCACCAAATGTTGTATTTTCGTTATAGCCATTTACAGCATCAAAATTAAATTCAAATTGTACACTATCTTCTGAACAAATTGTTTTTCCAGAAGAAACATTGTTTACAACATAAACAGGAGCATTTGAAATTTCAAACTCAGGTGTTACTGAATAAAATATGTTATCATTAGCTTCTACTAAAACACGAATCATAGACCCTATTGTTAAAGCTGGAACAGAAACATCTTCGGTACCGTCATTTGCTGTGGCAACTGCTAAGTCTGTAAAGGTAACCCCATTATCTGTTGATATTTTAATATTTACTGATTGGCAGTTTATTGTTCCATTAGTTGTTGCTCCAACATTCCAAGTTAAGGTTTGAGTAGAGCTTGGAGCCCAAGCTGCAGGTGTATTTACTGTAAAAGGATCTACATCTTCCACAGTAACCGTCATTAAATCTGCATGTGTTTGACCAATTCCATTAGCAAAACCACTACCATTATCTCTTACTAATAATGCAAATTCCATTGTTCTAGCAACAGAAGGTGTTACTTCCCAAGTTGGAGTTAAATTATCTGCTAATACATTATTAAATGTTGGCATATATCTATCCGAAGATGCTGTTGGTAAAATTGAACGATAAAGCGGTCCTGAAGTCCAAGTTGATTCTGGAGCACCATCTCCAGGCGCACGTTCTGGGTCGTTTTGTGACCAATTATAAGTTAGTGTTCCTAATCCATCTGGATCTGTTGCAGAACCTTTTAAAACATACGCTGTACTCTTAGGGATGTTAAAGTCTGAACCCGCATTTGCTACTGGCGGTTGGTTTGTTAATGCCATTTGTGCAGCACAATCACTATTTCCTCCTGGTTGAATATTGGAAGATATATCTCTAATATTTACATAGTTAAAATGTGCATCACTATTGTTTTGAACATTAGTAGCACAAATCCCTGCATAACCCATTATTGAACTTCCTGAAGCTGGCTCTACCTCAGTTGTTCCATTACCAGAACGACTACAAGTATTCATAGTATGATATCCGTCTAATTGATGACCCATTTCATGAGCAACATAATCAATATCAAAAGGATCTCCTGTAGGATTAGCTCTTCCTGTATAACCTCTACCTTTTTGGTTTCCAGTATATGGTGGCGCTCCATCTAAACATACACAACCTAAACAACCTGCACTTCCTCCGCCAGAAGTGTTGAAATTATGACCAATATCATAAAGACTTTCGTCGTTCAAAGTTGTAGAAATTGTTCTTTGAGTTTGTGTGTTAAACTCTCCATTCCAAGGGTCTGTTCCTCCATTATAATAGATTAATTCATCATTTCGAGCAATAAAAATTAACGTAATTGCTAAATCGCGCTCATAAACTTCATTTACTCTATTTACAGTAATTGCCATTTGTGCTTGAATATTAGCTTTCTTTTGAGCATCTGTACCAGTTCCGTCAAAGATTGCTCCGTACTCTCCATTACAAGTTTGAGCTAATCTAAAAGTTCTTAATACTCTGTCGTTAATATCTGCTCTAAAACTAGACGTATCATTCTCTAAAGATTTTAATCTTATACCATCTTCTGTTAGGCATTCAAATTGCTGTGTGTCTTGCCCCAAAGCTACTCTATCGTAAACCATATAAGCAGAATTATTCGCTGTATAAGGATCTATATAGGTTGAACTATATTTTCCTGACAATTTAATAGTATTTAACCCAAATTGAGTTATACTAAAACGCATTGTAGCTGTAGGGTCATCTATTCCAGTTGCTTTATACGTTTTAATCATTGGGAATTTGACAGCTAGTCCAGCTTCCATTATAGGTGCTTCTGCAATTCTAAAACGTTCTAAAACACCATTTGAATTTGGAAAATCAATAATTAAGTTTGAAACACCTGTATTAACTCCGCGTAAAGGTGCATTAGATAAGGCGCTTTTTAAAGCATCCATATTTAAAGTAAATACTTGAAACTTACTAGGGTGAGAAGCTCTATACTTCAGTTCTTCATTTTGAAATTTTTCTTTTGTAGTTTTTTGCCAAAATCGACCCGAATAATCTTGGGCTATATTAATATTAAAGCAAAACAAGGCTGAAACCAACCAAAATGTAATTTTTTTCATAACACTATGTAGATTACGTTAAATATTTCTTAAAAATACAAAAAAACATAGTATAAAATAGAATCTAAAAAAATCTTCTTAATCAATATTACTTTTTTACTTTTGCATTAAACTGTTTTACTTGAATTTTAATACTAAAATACCTCAACCTTCTGTAGTTACCATTGGTACTTTTGATGGTGTTCATTTTGGACATCAAAAAATTATTAGTAGATTAATTTCTGTTGCTAAAACTAAAAATCTAGCATCAGTTTTATTGACATTCTTTCCGCATCCACGAATGGTTTTACAAAAAGATTCTGATATTAAATTAATAAACACCTTAGCTGAAAAAGACCATATTTTAAAAGGTTTAGGCTTGTCTAACTTAGTTGTCAATAAATTCACAAAAGACTTTTCTAGATTAACGGCTGAAGATTTCGTGAAAGATATTTTAGTAAAACAACTTAATGCTAAACACGTTATTATTGGTTACGATCATCATTTTGGCAGAAACCGAAGTGCTAACATAACTGATTTAAAACGTTTTGGAGAACAATTTAACTTTACAGTTGAAGAAATTTCGGCTCAAGACATTAATGAAGTTTCAGTAAGTTCCACAAAAATTAGAAAAGCACTTTTAGAAGGAGATATTGATATTGCAAACCAATATCTAAATTACAACTTCATGCTTAATGGAACAGTAATTAGAGGAAAAGGTATTGGTAAAACCATACAATTTCCTACTGCAAATATTAAAATTTATGAAACCTATAAGTTAATTCCTAAAGATGGTGTTTATGTTATAGAATCAACCATAGACAATAAAACTGTTTTTGGAATGATGAATATAGGCAATAACCCAACAGTTAATGGCATCTCTAAAAGTATTGAAGTTCATTTTTTTGATTTAAATGAAGATTTATACGGTAAAGATCTTACTATAGAAATTTTAAAACGTATAAGAGACGAAAAGAAATATGAATCTTTAAACGAACTTAAAACACAATTAAAAAAAGATCAAAAAACTGCTAAAACATTTATTAAAAATGTTAGATAAATTCTTATTTAAACAAATAGATAATTCTTCTCTAATTGTATTTAGAGTAATTTTTGGATTATTATGTTTTTTAGAATCTGTTGGGGCTATTTTTACTGGCTGGGTAAAAAAAACGTTAATAGATCCCGAATTTACTTTCAACTTTATTGGATTAGATTTTTTGCAACCTTTGCCAGGAAACTGGATGTACGCCTATTATGTAATTATGGGCCTTTTTGGACTTGGTATTATGTTAGGTTACAAATACAGACTAAGTATTATTAGCTTTACTATTATGTGGTCTGCTACGTATTTTATGCAGAAAGCTTCTTACAATAACCATTATTACTTACTTATATTATTATGTGGAATTATGGCTATTCTTCCGGCTAATAAATACGCGTCTATAGATGTTAAAACCAAACCTAGCCTAAAGTCTATTTCTATGCCAAGTTGGTGTAAATGGATTTTTGTAATTCAGTTATTTATAGTTTACACTTATGCTTCTGTTGCTAAAATATACCCAGATTGGTTAGACCTAACAACTCCTAAGCTTTTAATGGAAGGCAAAAGACATCTACCAATTATTGGTGAGTTTCTTCAAAACGATTTTATGCCTTACTTGGTAGGTTATGGCGGCATTCTTTATGATGGTTTAATTATCCCATTACTACTATTTAAACCAACAAGGAAACTTGCCTTTTATGGGTCGTTGTTTTTTCATTTATTTAACTCGATTGTTTTTCAAGTTGGAATATTTCCTTTTTTAGCTTTAGCTTTTAGTTTATTCTTTTTTGAGTCTAAAAAAATTAGAAATATCTTTTTGAAAAAGAAAACTCTTTATACTGGAAACGAAATTTCTGTAAAATCCTACAAGCTAATTTTAATTGGTTTAGGATTAGTTTATTTTACAATACAAATAATACTTCCTGTTAGACATCATTTTATAAAGGACAATGTTTTGTGGACCGAGGAAGGACACAGATTGTCTTGGCGAATGATGTTACGCTCAAAACAAGGTGCTACGTTTTATAAAATTAAAAATCACACCAAAGACTCTACCTTTAGAGTTAATTTAAATGATTACTTAACAAGAAAGCAACAACGCTTAGCAAGTACAAAACCAGATGTTATGTGGCAGTTTTCTCAACATTTAAAAGAAGAACACAAACAGAAAGGTGATTCAATTTCAGTTTATATAACCAGTTCTTTAAGTGTAAATAGAAAAGCCTATAAGAAATTTACCAATCCTGATATTGATATTGCTAATCAAGAATGGAATTATTTTGGACATGCAAGTTGGCTATTACCATACAACTCCAATTAAATTAGAGAATTACTATTCCTAAACACAAAAAACTTACTATTTTTACAGCAAATAAACTAAACCATTTGCGTTAAGGATTGATACGCTATCCTTATTTATTGTTTTTTCTACAATAAATAAGATTTAACGGAAAACCTGACCTTTTTGTCATTAAACGCAAAATGGTAACGCTATAAATAACAAGAAATGTTACAAGTACCTTTTATTAAAGAAAATAAAGACAAAGTTATTGCTCGTCTAGCTGTTAGAAATATAGATGCTACGGAAATGATTGAAAGCGTAATTACTTTAGATGAAAAACGTAAAGCAATCCAAACTGAATTAGATAACACATTAGCAGAATCTAATAAATTATCTAAAGAAATTGGTATGCTTTTTAAGTCTGGTAAAGGTGTAGAAGCTAATGTACTTAAAGATCAAACTGTTGCTTTAAAGGAGACTTCTAAAACATTATCTGATGATTTAGCGAGTACGACAGACCAATTAAATAGTCTTTTATATAAAATTCCAAACGTACCACACGATTCTGTTCCTACAGGAAAAACAGATGAAGATAACGAGGAAACTTTTAGAGAAGGAGATATTCCAACTTTACATAATGCAGCAAAACCACATTGGGAATTAGCTAAAGATTATAACATTATTGATTTTGAATTAGGTAACAAAATTACTGGTGCTGGTTTTCCAGTTTATATAGGTAAAGGCGCAAGATTACAACGTGCTTTAATTGCTTATTTTTTAGACAAAAACACAGCTGCTGGTTATACAGAATATCAATTACCACATTTAATTAACGAAGCTTCTGGTCTTGGAACCGGTCAATTACCAGATAAAGAAGGGCAAATGTACCACGTAACTGGAGATAATTTATACTTAATTCCTACTGCAGAAGTTCCAGGAACTAACATTTTTAGAGACACTTTAGTTAACGAAGCAGATTTACCTATTACAATTACAGGTTATACACCTTGTTTTAGACGTGAAGCTGGTAGTTATGGCGCACACGTTAGAGGTTTAAATAGATTACATCAGTTTGATAAGGTTGAAATTATACGTGTAGAACATCCCGATAATTCTTTTAAAGCCCTAGAAAGTATGGTAGAACATATTCAAGGTATTTTAAAGGAATTAGAATTGCCTTACCGTATTTTAAGACTTTGCGGCGGAGATTTAACGTTTACATCGGTTTTAACTATGGACTTTGAAGTATTTTCTGCCGCACAAGAAAAATGGCTAGAAGTTTCTAGTGTTTCTAACTTTGAAACGTATCAAGCCAACAGATTAAAATTACGTTTCAAAAATACAGATGGTAAAAACGAATTTGCTCATACTTTAAATGGAAGCTCTTTAGCTTTACCAAGAATTTTAGCGAGTATTTTGGAAAACTATCAAACTCCAGAAGGTATAAAAGTACCAAAAGCACTAATTCCTTATACTGGATTTGATATTATAAACTAGTTAGAATTGTCCGTTAGAGCGTAGTCGAGAACTAAATAATAAATTTAAAAAAATGCCTGAAAAAATTCAGGCATTTTTTTTGCACTAACAATTAGTATATTTACATTAAATTCTATTTTAATATATGCGTTGGCTTTTATTTTTACTATTAAGTTTTTCTATATCTACATTAGCACAAAATGATGCATTGGGTAAAGAATATGTAAAAACTGGCGAATTTGAAAAGGCTATTATTATTTATAAAAAGCTTTATAAAAAAAGCCCAACAAGTAGTTATATTATTGAGCAATTAGTAAATTGTCATCAAGAATTAAAACAATACAAAGAGGCTGAAACTATTATTTTAGCACGATTACAACGTTCTTATTATCCGCCAAGTTTTATAGATTTAGGAAGGAATTACGATTTACAAAAAGATACAATTAATGCAAATCTAAATTACCAAAAAGCAATAAAATCTATAGAAAAAAAAGGAGCTTACGCTTACACTTTAGGTAATAAATTTGAAAAATTTTCTTTACTAGAAGAAGCTAAAACATTATATGAAAGAGCAATGGAATTATATCCTGCTAAAGACTATAATATGCAATTAGCACGTATTTATGGCGAGCAAGGCAATATTGAAAAGATGTTTGCTAGTTACTTAAACCTAGCGTTAGAAAGGGCAAATTATAGAGACCAAATAAAGCGATATATTTCAGATTTTATTACAGAAAATAATGAAGACAAAAACAATGTTTCATTAAAAAAAATCTTGTTAAAAAATCTACAAACTAAGCCTCATTTATTTTGGAGCGAAATGTTAAGTTGGTTATTTATTCAGCAAAAAGATTATAAAAAAGCGTTTGCACAAGAAAAAGCCATTTATAAGAGAAGCATAAATAATCCTGATGCTACTACAAACCCTTTAAACAGATTAATAGAGTTAGGATTAATTACTCAAAATCAAAATGAACCAGAGATTGCTGTTACTATTTTCACGTTTATTAAAGAAAACGTACAAGATCCAATTATACAACTTACTGCAGATAAATACATACTGGAATTAAAAACAAGTATTGCTTCTAAAAAGGATTATCCAAAAATTAAAGAAGATTATGAAGTTATTCTTTTAGACAATAGGTTTCCAAACGAAATGTCTGATCTTAAAATTAACTATGCGCATTTTTTAGCCTTCTATTTAGAAGATACAAAAACAGCTACTAAACTGCTAAAAAAAGCTCTTAAAGAGCCATTAAGCAAAGAAAAAAATGCTAAAGTAAAAATGGAGTTAGGAGATATTCTAGTGTTTCAAGAAAAATTTAACGAAGCCTTAATTTACTATACACAAATTCAGCGATCTCTAAAAAATAGCACATTATCTCAAACAGCACGTTTTAAAGTAGCAAAAACAAGTTATTATAAAGGCGATTTTATTTGGGCAGAAAGTCAGTTAAAAATTTTAAAAACATCCGTATCTCAATTAACTGCAAACGATGCTTTAGACCTAAAATTATTAATTAGTGACAACAAGCAAGACGATAGCTTACAAGTAGCACTAAACCAATATGCAAAAGCTGATTTACTTGCGTTTCAAAACAAACCCGAACAAGCTATTGCAATTCTTGAACAAATTAAAATAGTACATAAAACAAAAAGTATCATTCCTCAAACACTATTAAAGCAAGCGCAATTGTTTGAAAAAACAAAAAAATACCAAGATGCTAAAAATAACTACAAATTCTTAATAGATAATTTCAAGAATAGTATTTTAATGGACAATGCACTTTATAATTTAGCTTTAATAGATTTAAAGTTTTTAAACTTACCTGAAGAGGCAAAAAAAGGCTTCGAAACCATTATTTTTGAACATTCGTATAGTAGCTATACATCTGAAGCCAGAAAACAATATCGTTTTTTAAGAGGAGATAATGTTAAATAAAAATCTACTGTTATAGAATAATAGTTTTCTAATTCAACTAAAAAATAAGCTTACCTTTGTAATTAGTCATCATCAATTATAATTCTTTTTAATACTACATATGCAAATTATATATAATGTTACGGTAAATATTGCAGACGAAGCTCATGACGAGTGGTTAATCTGGATTAAAGAACATATTCCACAAGTTTTAGGAACTGGTAAATTCTTAAAAGCCACAATGACTAAAGTATTAGTTGAAGAAGATTTAGGCGGACAAACTTATTCTATTCAATACAGATCTTATTCTAGAGAAGCTTTAGATGCTTACTACAAAGAAGATGCAGATAGATTAAAAGCAGATGGATTAAAACGTTTTGCAGATAAAATGTTAGCTTTTAGAACAGAACTAGAAGTTGTAGATGAATATAATGTAGATTTTAAGTAAATCTTAATTCATCTAAAAAAACCATTTAAAGGTTTAAGAAATGGCAAAGAAGACATTTAAAAAGAACACTAAAAAGCCTCACGACCCAAATTCTGTGAGAGCTAAAAAATTTCTTGGGCAACATTTTTTAGAAGACGAAACTGTAGCACAACGTATTGCGGAAGCTTTAACAGGAAAGGGTTATAAAAACGTTTTAGAAATTGGCCCAGGAATGGGAGTTTTAACCAAATATTTATTAGACAATAAAAACTTTACAACCTATGTTGTAGAAATTGATACAGAAAGTGTAGATTACCTAAAAGCTAATTACTTAAACTTATCTTCAAGAATTCTTGAAGAAGACTTTTTAAAGTATGATGTCTCTAAAACTTTTAACGACGAACAATTTGCAATAAGCGGGAATTTCCCTTACAATATTTCAACTCAAATTGTATTTAAAACTTTAGAATTAAGACAACAAATTCCTGAATTTTCTGGAATGTTTCAAAAAGAAGTAGCACAACGTATTTGTAGTAAAGAAGGTTCTAAAGTTTACGGTATTTTATCGGTTTTAGCTCAAGCTTTTTATGATGCCGAATATTTATTTACTGTGCCGCCAGAAGTTTTTAATCCGCCACCAAAAGTAGATTCTGGTGTGCTACGCTTAACTCGTAAACAAGATTATAGTTTGCCGTGTAGCGAAAAATTATTTTTTAGAGTTGTAAAATCTGCATTTATGCATAGAAGAAAAACACTAAGAAACAGTTTAAAACCATTGGAATTATCAGATAATTTAAGAGAAGATACTATATTTGCAAAGCGTCCAGAACAATTAAGCGTTCAAGACTTTATAGACTTAACCGTTATTATAGAAAAAGATTTACAAGAACAAGCATAAATCGTGACTACAGAAAATCAAAACATACAATTTCAATTAACCGATGAGCTTATCAATCAAGTTGTAGCATTAGTTGCTGCAAAAAACGATAAAGCGCTTCAGGAAGTATTGTCTGATTTTCATTACGCAGATATTGCAGAAATCTTAGACGAAACCAACTTAGACGATGCTATTTATATTATAAAACTATTAGATTCTGAAACAACTTCGGATATCTTAATGGAATTAGATGAAGACATTCGTGAAAAAGTTTTAGAAAGATTATCTGCAAAAGAAATTGCGGAAGAAATAGAAGAGTTAGATACAGATGATGCTGCTGATATTTTAGCCGAACTATCTGAAGAACGCCAAGAACAAGTCATAAATAAAATTGAAGATGAAGAGCATAAAGCCGAAATTGAAGAGCTTTTAACTTATGATGATAATGTTGCTGGTGGACTTATGGCAAAAGAATTAGTAAAAGTCTACGAAACTTGGACAGTTGCAGGTTGCTTACGTAAAATTCGTGGACAAGCACAAGAAGTAAAACGCGTACATTCCATTTACGTAGTAGATAAACAAGAGCGCTTAATAGGTAGATTATCTTTAAAAGATTTAATTATAGCCAAAAGCGAGCAGAAAATTGCCGAAATATTCATCTCAAACGTAGATAGCGTAAACGTAATAGATGATGTCGAAGACGTTGCAAAAGTAATGGCTAAATATGATTTAGAAGCTATTCCTGTTGTAGATAACCACAAAACACTTTTAGGTCGTATTACCATTGATGATATTGTAGATGTTATAAAAGAAGAAGCTGATAAAGATTACCAACTAGCAGCTGGTATTTCTCAAGATGTAGAAGCAGATGATAGTATTTTAGAATTAACAAGAGCACGATTACCTTGGCTGTTTTTAGGGCTTTTAGGTGGAATTGGTGCTTTTATAATTATGGAAGGTTTTCAAGAATCTTTTAGTCAATATGCTATATTATTTTTCTTCACGCCACTAATTGCTGCTATGGCAGGAAATGTTGGTGTACAATCTAGTGCCATTATAGTTCAAGGTTTAGCTAATGACGATGTGCGTGGAAGTGTAAATAGTAGATTAATTAAAGAAATGCTTTTAGCAGCCTTAAATGGGATTATTTTAGCTGTATTTTTATTTTTATTTGTTTGGATTTACATTAAAGAAATAGATAAAGCAATTGCTATATCTGTCTCTTTAGTTGCTGTTATTATAATAGCTGGTTTAATTGGTACATTTGTACCATTCTTTCTAAATAAACGAGGTATTGATCCTGCAATAGCAACAGGTCCATTTATTACAACAAGTAACGATATTTTAGGGATTCTTCTTTACTTTTGGATTGCTAAATTAATTTTAGGCATCTAAAACACAGCCATAAAACAACTAGTTTTAAAGCTGTTACTTTTTTAACTACATTTATCCTTCAAAACATTTCAATTAAATAATGAAAATCCTTCATATAGATTCTAATCACGATTTAATGCTAAAGCAATTAAATACATTAGGGTTTACAAATCATACAGATTATACCTCAACTAAAGAAGCTATTTTAAATAAAATTCAGAATTATCAAGGTGTAATTATAAGAAGTCGTTTTAGTATAGATAAAGATTTTTTAGATGCAGCAATCAACTTAAAGTTTATTGGTCGTGTTGGAGCAGGATTAGAGAATATAGATTGTGAGTATGCAGAGTCTAAAGGTATAAAACTTATTGCTGCACCAGAAGGAAATCGTAATGCTGTAGGAGAACACAGTTTAGCAATGTTATTAAGTTTATTCAACAAGCTTAATAAAGCAGATAAAGAAATTAGAAATGGAAAATGGTTACGCGAAAATAATCGTGGTATAGAATTAGACGGAAAAACAGTCGGTTTAATTGGTTATGGCAATATGGGAAAAGCTTTTGCTAAAAAACTAAGAGGTTTCGACGTAGAGGTTTTGTGTTACGATTTAAAGTCAAATATGAGCGATGTTAACTGTAAACAAGTTTCTTTAAAAGAACTGCAAGAAAAAGTTGATATTTTAAGCCTACATACTCCACAAACTGAATTAACCATAAATATGGTAAATCAAGATTTTATTAACGGATTTAAAAAACCATTCTGGTTAATAAATACAGCTCGTGGAAAAAGTGTAGTAACTAAAGATTTAGTTTCGGCCTTAAAAA
Organism: Aurantibacter sp.; assembly: GCF_042094015.1. NCBI lineage: Bacteria > Pseudomonadati > Bacteroidota > Flavobacteriia > Flavobacteriales > Flavobacteriaceae > Aurantibacter > Aurantibacter sp. The sequence continues at coordinate 34,416 of NZ_JBELDZ010000012.1, forward strand.
AAGAAAAAATTCTTGGTGCAGGATTAGATGTTTTAGAATATGAACAAGCTTCGTTTGAAAACCTGTTTGTTACTAATAAAATACCAGAAGCTTTCAAATATTTAATAGAAGCAGAAAACATCTTATTATCCCCTCATGTTGCAGGTTGGACTTCAGAAAGTAAAGAAAAACTAGCACAAACTATAGTAGATAAAATTAAAGCAGAATTTTGTTAACTTTATAGCTATTAAAAACTAGCAAAATGACATCTAAAGCAACGTCTCCAGAAGATTATATAAAAGAAGCGCCTCAAGAAAGACAATTCTTTTTAAATAAGCTTCGTAATACTATAAAAAATAACTTGCCAAAAGGTTTCCAAGAATGTATGCAATACGGAATGATTGGTTATGTTGTTCCTCATAGTATTTATCCAGACGGCTACCATTGTAATCCAGAAATGCCATTGCCATTTATGAGTTTTGCATCTCAGAAAAACTCAATAAATTTATATCATTCTGGTATTTATGCTATTCCAGAAATTCACGATTGGTTTATTACAGAATACCCAAAACACTGCAAACGCAAACCAGATATGGGGAAAAGTTGTATTAGATTTAAAAAGCCAGAAGAAATCCCATTTGAATTGATAGTTGAATTGTGCCAAAAACTATCTATTCAAGATTGGATTGAAACTTATGAAAAGACCTTAAAAAAATAATACATTATGAAAAAAAGAGTAACAGGAATTGGTGGACTATTTTTTAAGAGCGAAGATCCAAAAGCATCAAAAGAATGGTATAACAAACATTTAGGTTTTAATACAGACGATTATGGCTCTACCTTTTGGTGGAAAGATAAAGAAGACAAAGATTGCTCTACACAATGGAGCCCTTTTAAAGATGACACAACATATTTTGAGCCTTCTAAAAAAGAATTTATGTTTAATTATCGTGTAGAGAATTTAGTAGAACTATTAGAAACACTAAAGAATGAAGGTGTAACTATTGTGGGGAAAATGGAAGAATATGATTACGGTAAGTTTGGATGGATTTTAGATAATGAAGGCAATAAAATAGAACTTTGGGAACCAATAGATAAAGTTTTTAAATAAAATTCTTTACTTTTAAACAAATAAAAAACAACAAAATGTCAAACGATAATAAGAATTTAAGCGATGATCTTAACGATATGTTAGGAGATGCAAAAGAATCTGCAAAAAAAGCGGCAAATAAAGCTACAGAATTTGCTAACGAAGCAAAAGAATCAGCTAGTGAGTTTTCTAAAAGCGCACAAGAAACATTTAATTCTACCGAAAACAAAAAAGTTTTAACAGGTGTTTTAGGAATTTTATTTGGTGGATTAGGAATTCACAAGTTTGTTTTAGGTTATAACAAAGAAGGTATAATTTTAGTGATTTTATGCATTTTAGGCTTTTTAACTTGTGGAATAACTTCTGCGTTATCTGGACTAATTGGATTAATTGAAGGCATTATATATTTAACAAAATCAGATGAAGAGTTTTACAATACCTACCAAGTAGGAAAAAAAGCCTGGTTTTAAACTTTTCTATTATAAGACTTAGTTAGGATAGTAGTTATTTGGTAACATTGTAGACAATCTACTGTTACCAAATCTACCTCCAAAAATAATTTTATCTACAGGAGAATGTATTCCAAAATCGTCTATAAAAAACGTTTTATCTTCATCTTGTATTAATAATGCGGACTGCTCAATTATATTATACCTAATCACTACTTTATTCTCTTGAAGTAATTTAACCTTAACCAGATCTTCATTTTTTATAATTTCAAAAACAGTTTCTACATTAGTATTAAAATATAATTCAGAATCTCTTGCAGGTGCTTTTATAAAAAACTTAAAACCAAATTTATCTGTTTCATTTGTAGATAATACTCTCATAAAGTGAAGTAACGATCCAAAATAACTTTTCTCTCTTGCTTTTATATATTTAGATTTCACTTTTTTAACACTAAGCTCTTCAAACCTTGAAGTTCCTGAATAAAAAACAGTTTTTACGCCTCGAAAACAATTTAAACAGTTTGTAAATGTTACTTCAAAATCAACTAAATCATAATAAACTTTATATCCTAAAGCTTTATTTATAATAATTATTGGTTCGTTTGTAGATGCATATAATTGATTGTTAGATTTACTATATACTAGTTTTATAACATCTTCATTCTTAATTTCACATTTTAAAGTGGCTTTATCAGAACCTAAAAATTGTCTTCTAAAAATATTTAATTTTTTCTGTCTAGACCAATCATCAAATAAGACAACTTCATCTAAAGATGTTTCTTTTTCAATTAAATTATATGTAGTATTTTGTTTAAGAGAAGTACTATTTATAGTTAGGGTTTGGTATCCCACAAAACTAATAACTAATAAACTTTTAGTGTTTTTATTATCTGGAAGTTCTATCGAAAAAAAACCTTCACTATTTGTTATTGTTCCAATAGTAGTACCATCAAAATATACAGAAACTGTTTCTAAAGGCTCACTTGTAATTGCATCTAAAACTTTACCTTGATAGGTCTGAGATTGAATAAACTGACTTAATAAAATTAAAAAAAATACAAAAACTCTAGTCTTCACTTTGCCCTGAAAATTTACGCTCTAATTCCGCTTGAAACTCTTCCATAACTGGTCTTACTGTACTTTCTGGCAAGTCTGTTACTTTAATATACATTAAGCCGTCTACAGCATTATTAAATAATGGATCTACATTAAACCCAACTAATCTACAGTTTTGTTTAATATACTTTTTAAGAAGTACAGGCAATCTTAATGCGCCTGGCTCTATTTCGTCTATAACTTTATCAAATTTATTTAAATCGGCTTCTGTTGCATCAAAAACAAAATCTTTATCTGCATCGTTAAGTTTAACTTTAAATTCTTTTTTAGGATGAACGTATTGTGCTATGTATGGATCATAATAATGAGATTTCATAAACTCAATCATTAACGATTTAGAAAAATTAGAGAACTGATTACTTATACTTACGCCTCCAATTAAATATTTATGTTCTGGATAACGTAATGTAGTGTGTACAATACCTTTCCACATTAAAAATAAAGGCATTGGTTTTTGCTGATATTCTTTAGTAATAAATGCACGACCAAGTTCTAAAGACTCACTCATCATTTTATACAGTTCTGGCTCAAACCTAAATAAATCTTGTAAATAAAAACCATCTATTCCAAAACGTTTAAATATTTGAGCACCTAAACCCATTCTGTATGCTCCAGCTAATTTATTAGCTTGGTTGTCCCATAAAAACATATGGTGATAATAACTATCAAACTTATCTAAATCTATTGCCTCGTTTGTTCCTTCTCCAACCTCGCGAAAGGTGATTTCACGTAAACGACCAATTTCATGTAATATCTTGGGAATATCATCTGCTGCTGCTAAATAAACATCGTAATTTTTACTTGTTAGTAATTTACAATCTTTTTGTTTTAACAATTCTACCTCTTTAATCATATCCTCCGTTTTTACTGGAGTTACAATTTTTTTAGGCGGTTTTACTGTTTTTAAACTTTGTGATAGTGTGGAAATAATTTTTTCTTTAGGCTCAAAAGCATTAGCTAACATGTATGTTTTTTTACGTAAAAACTCTGTAAAATCTGCTAGTTTCCCATGTTCATCTTGAGCCTTAACAGAAATAGGTTTCCCTATTCTAACCTTAATAACACGCCTTTTTTGAGTTAAAAGTTCAGAAGGTATTTTTGCTGTTCTAAATATATCACTGATTTTAGATAACTTGTAAAAAAGAGAACTGTTTTTAGCGTGAAAGTATATAGGTACTACGGGAACTTTTGCTTTTTGAACTAATTTCATTGCGGCTTCTTCCCAAGGTTTATCAACTACTAATTTTCCGTCGCGATAAGTTGATACTTCTCCGGCTGGAAAAATCCCTAATGGATGTCCATTTCTTAAATGTAAAATTGCGTTTTTAAAACCTGTAATACTAGATTTTGCATCCTTATGTTCTTCAAAAGGATTTACCGGCATTATATAAGGCTTTAAAGGCTCTATTCTATGTAATAAAAAATTAGCTATTATTTTAAAGTCTTCTCGTTGTTCTAGCATTAATTTTAATAACAATATGCCATCAATTCCTCCTAACGGATGATTAGAAATTGTAACATAAGCTCCATCTTTTGGTAAACGTTTTAAGTCTTCGTCTGGAATTTCAAATTTAATTTCAAACTCATCCAACAAACTATTCAAAAAAGTAAGGTTTTTTAAGTGTTTATGTTTGTTGTAGACTTTATTTAATGTAGATATTTTTAAAACCTTCATAAGTAACCAACCTACGAAAGTACCTATAAATCCGTATTTACCTAGATTTATGGCTTTTGCAACTTCTTTAGCTGATACTAATCCCATTGGTTCTTTATTTGGTCACAATTTGTACAGTCTCTTGAAATTGTTGTTTCAATAAAACCTTTTTATTTAATTCTAAATCTTTTATAACATTCTCATTAAAATGACGAATGGTATATAAATTGACATTTGGATGACAAGTTACTTTAAATTTGGCTTTTAAGTGTAATAATAATGCCTCTAGATTATTAAAAACATTTTCTACGCAAACTGAGAAACTAATAGCTGAGTTTTGAATAACATCAACTTTCATTTTATATGTTGCTAATAACGTAAAAATTTCACTAATATTTTCTTCAACTATATAAGAAAAATCTATTGTAGATATTGAAATTAAAATTTGATTCCTCTTTAAAATAAAACAAGGCATTAAAGGAGATATTACTTGTGTTTTATTTACAATAGTTCCATTGTTTTCTGGATTTAAAAAAGACTTTACGTGTAACGGAATTTCTTTTTGTTGTAGTGGTTGAAGTGTTTTTGGATGTATTACAGATGCACCATAAAAAGCTAATTCAATAGCTTCTGTATAAGATATGTTTTCTAACAGTTTAGTTTGTTCAAAATATCTAGGATCTGCGTTTAAAACGCCTGGCACATCTTTCCAGATTGTTACACTTTCTGCATTTAATGTGTACCCAAAAATGGCCGCAGTGTAATCGCTTCCTTCTCGACCTAAAGTAGTAGTGAAATTATTGGCATCGCTTCCTAAAAACCCTTGTGTTATATATAATGTGTTTTTAGAAATTGCAGTTTTAATTTGTTCTTGTGTTTTTCCCCAATTAACATTTGCTTTTCTATAATAATTATCTGTTTTTATTAGCGACCTAACATCTAACCATATATTATTTATATCAACTGTATTTAAATAAGTGCTAATTACCTTTGTAGATAATAACTCTCCAAATCCAATAATTTGATCATAAACAAAATTATAGTCGGGAGATTTGTTAGTTTTTAAAAATAGATTTAAATCTTTAAAAATAGATTTGACTGTTTTAAAAACATCATGAGAATCTGTTTTAAATAAATCTAACAAAATTGAATAATGGTAATTTTCTACTTTAGTAATAGCAGCAGATAATTCTACTTTATTATTAAAATAAGAATCTATAACTTGTTCTAAATCATTAGTGGTTTTACCCATTGCAGAAACAACAATTAACGTGTTTTTATATCCCGCATATTGCAACACTTTAACTAAATTCTTAATACCATTTGCATCTTTTACAGAAGCTCCACCAAATTTAAAAATTCTCATAACTACAGCTTCTCTAAATATTTCTGTATTCCTTGTTCATCTAATTGCACTAAATGCCAATCTTCTAAAATTTTAGCACCTCTGCTTTTATAAAAATTAATTGCTGGTGCATTCCAGTCTAAAACTTCCCAACTTACACGTCTTACTTTTAATTGTTTTCCTAATTTAACAACTTCATCTAATAATTTAGAACCTAAACCAGAACCTCTATACGCCTCTTTTACAACTAAATCTTCTAAATGAAGTGTTTTCCCTTTCCATGTAGAGTATCTAATATAAGTTAAAGCAATTCCAATTATATTTTTTTTATATGTTGCTACAAAACATTTAAAAATAGGATTAGCTCCAAATCCGTTATGTTGTAACTCTTCTACAGAAACAAAAACGGCATTAGGTTCTTTTTCAAATTCTGCTAATTCTTGAATTAAATCCAAAACTTGAGGCATATCATTTTTAGAAGCCATTCTAATTTCAAAATCCATGTGTTGTACTTTAATTTTTCAAATATAATTTAAAGTTAGTGTTTCTTAAACAGATTATTTCATGAAAACAATATAGTAAGCCAAAATTTATACGATATTTGTAAGAAATATTAATATTTATGACTTCTACTCCAAAAACCTTAGGTGAATTTATTATAGAAAATCAATCATCTTTTAAATATACTTCTGGAGAATTATCTCGTTTAATTAATTCAATTCGTTTAGCGGCAAAAGTTGTTAATCATGAAGTTAATAAGGCAGGATTAGTAGATATTATTGGAAATGCTGGAGACACTAATATTCAAGGCGAAGATCAGCAAAAACTAGACGTCTATGCCAACGAAAAATTTATTCAAACTCTTACAAAACGAAATATAGTTTGTGGAATAGCAAGCGAGGAAGAGGACGATTTTATTTCTATAAACAGTCAGGATAAAAATAACCAAAATAAATATGTAGTTTTAATTGATCCATTGGATGGGTCTAGCAATATAGATGTAAACGTATCAGTAGGAACAATATTTTCTATTTATAGAAGAGTTACTCCAGTTGGAACACCTGTAACAATAAATGATTTTTTACAAAAAGGAAGCGAACAAGTTGCTGCTGGTTATGTGGTTTATGGAACTTCTACTATGATTGTTTACACTACAGGACATGGCGTAAATGGATTTACCTTAAATCCTGCAATTGGAACGTTCTATTTATCTCACCCAAATATGGAGTTTCCTGAAAATGGAAATATTTATTCTGTAAACGAAGGTAATTATACACATTTTCCACAAGGAGTAAAAAATTACATTAAATATTGTCAAGAAGAAGAAGGAGATAGGCCATATACATCTAGATATATTGGTAGCTTAGTTTCAGATTTTCATAGAAATATGATTAAAGGTGGAATCTATTTTTATCCACAAACATCTAAAGATAAAAACGGAAAACTTAGATTGCTTTATGAATGTAACCCAATGGCTTTTATTGCAGAGCAAGCCAACGGAAAAGCTAGTAATGGAAAACAGAGAATTATGGATATTAAACCAACAGAATTACATGAGCGCGTTCCTTTTTTCTGTGGCAGTAAAAACATGGTAGAAAAAGCAGAGACTTTTATGTAGAAATTACATAATTAGAAATTCTATTACTTAAAATATGAATTACAAAATTTTAAATACCATTGAATTTCCTTCGGATTTAAAAAAATGTAATTCTGAAGAATTAATACAACTCAGTAAAGAGCTTAGGCATTTTATAATAAATATTGTTGCAACAAAAACTGGACATTTAGGTTCTAGTTTAGGTGTAATAGAACTTACTATTGCGCTCCACTATGTCTATAATACACCTAAAGATATACTTTTATGGGATGTTGGCCATCAAGCCTATGTTCATAAAATTTTAACCGGTAGAAAATCTATTTTTAATACCAACAGACAGTTTGGTGGTATTAGTGGTTTTCCTAAAATAAGTGAATCAGAATACGATAGCTTTGGTACTGGACATTCTTCTACCTCAATATCTGCCATTTTAGGAATGGCTATAGCTTCAAGAATAAAAAAAGAAATCAAAGAACATATTGCAATAATTGGAGATGCATCTATTGCTAGCGGAATGGCTTTTGAAGCTTTAAACCATGCTGGAGCAACAGATAATAATATTACTGTAATACTTAATGATAATGCTATCGGTATAGACCCAAGTGTTGGAGCGCTTAAAGAATATCTTACTAACGTAAAAAATAAATGTTCAGATAGAGACAATATATTTGAAGCTCTTAATTTTAAATATTTTGGTCCTATTGATGGTCATAATTTAAAATTAGTTATTTCTACTTTAAAAAAACTAAAAAAAATTAAAGGCCCTAAATTCCTTCATATAGTTACTACAAAAGGAAAAGGATTAAAACAAGCAGAAGAAAATCAAATTACATATCACGCTCCTGGTAAGTTCAATCCAAAAACAGGTGATATTGATAAAAAAAACTCAGCAAAATTACCGCCTAAATTTCAGGATGTATTTGGATTAACACTTTTAGAGCTAGCTAACCATAATGAAAAAATAGTAGGTATTACTCCTGCAATGCCTACTGGAAGCTCCTTAAAATATATGATGGATGCTTTTCCAAATCGTGCTTTCGATGTTGGAATTGCAGAGCAACATGCTGTTACTTTATCTGCTGGAATGGCTTCTCAAGGTTTAATTCCTTTTTGTACTATTTATTCTACCTTTTTACAACGTGCATTCGATCAGATTATTCACGATGTAGCTTTACAAAAACTACCAGTAATTTTCTGTGTTGATCGTGCTGGATTGGTAGGTGAAGATGGACCAACACACCATGGTGCATTCGATTTAAGTTATCTTAATTGTATTCCAAACTTAATAATTTTTGCTCCTAGAGATGAGATTGAATTAAGAAATATAATCTACACAGCTCAATTAGGTTTAAACCAACCAATTGCTATAAGATATCCAAGAGGTAGAGGCAGGATTTTAGATTGGAAACAGCCTTTCAAATCTATTCACATTGGAAAAGGAGAACAACTAACTAAAGGCTCCAAAATAGCTGTAATCTCTATTGGTACAATTGCTAAAAATGTGAATGATGCAATTATTTTAACTAACAGACAATCTGAAATTGCGCATTTTGACATAAAGTTTTTAAAGCCTCTAGACGAAGACATACTTCATCTAATATTTAAAGATTTTAAAAGTATTATCACTATAGAAGATAATTCAATAATTGGAGGATTAGCAACTTCTATTAGTTCTTTTGCGAGTAAAAACAATTACAAAAACATAATTCATTCACTAGGAATCCCAGATGATTTTATTGAACATGGAACTAATGAAGAGTTACAGAATCTTATTGGATTATCCCCAGAAAAAATAGCTGCTAAAATTAAATCTGTATACTAAAAAAGCAACCCTAATATTAGGGTTGCTTTTTTAGTATACAGA
>NZ_JBELDZ010000013.1:0-43011 GCF_042094015.1 Aurantibacter sp.
CAGAATTAAATAAAGCTGGAAGTAATGGTGTTGTTGTAACAGGATTACAAGATGTAAATGCTCAGATGGTTGTTCTAGAGATTAACGAACAATTAAAGAGTAAAGCTTTCGATACTGAAAACGTAATTAAAACACGTCAAGGTAACGATGCAACAGTTCAATCGTTTATTAACGATATGAAAGCTGGGAAAGTTGGTGCTGTAATTATGAGTGGTGTAAACCCTATGTATACATTGCCAAATGCTTCAGACTTTGCTACTGGAATTAAAAAAGTAAAATTATCGGTTAATTTCACTTCTAAGGAAGATGAAACTGCTGCTATATCACAATATATTGCTGCTGCACCTCATTATTTAGAATCTTGGGGAGATGTAGAGATAAAGAAAGGTCATTTTGCATTAATGCAACCAACTATTCGTCCTTTATTTGATACAAAACAATTTCAAGAATCATTATTAAAGTGGACATCAAATGATGTGACTTTAAACGATTATATTAAAACGACTTGGAAAGAAACTATTTTAAATGGTGCTTCTTTCAATCAAGCGTTACACGATGGTGTTTTTGTTACTAAATCTAATGTTGTAGTTGAGGAAACTGCTACTTTAGAAGAAGAAACTGTAGAAATACCTTCATCTAACGCTGCAAGTGATTTAGCAAGTTCAGCTAGTTCTAAAGGTGTTGAGTTAACGCTTTACACTAAAACTGGAATGGGTGATGGACAACAGGCAAATAATCCTTGGTTACAAGAATTTCCTGATCCTATCTCAAGAGCTTCATGGGATAACTATGTAACTGTTTCTAAAGCTGATGCTGCTGCATGGGCTTTAGTTAATAATCATGATGCAACTGGAGCTTTAAATGGTAGTTATGTTAATTTAAAAGTTGGTAATAAGACTTTAAAAAACGTACCTGTTATTATTCAGCCAGGTCAAGCTAAAGGAACTGTTGGTTTGTCATTAGGTTATGGTAGAACTACTGGTCTTAAAGATGAAATGAAAACTGGAGTTAATGCGTATGAATTATATGCTGATTTTAACACAGTTCAAACTGTAACAGTAGAAAAAGCATCTGGTATGCATGAATTTGCTTGTTTACAGTTGCAAAATACTTTAATGGGTCGTGGTGATATTATAAAAGAAACGACTTTAGAAGTATTTAACACTAAAGATAAGAAGCATTGGAACGCTGTTCCTGTGGTATCTTTAAATCACCAAGAAACTGAAGTAACATCTCCTGAAGTTGATTTATGGGATGAGTTTGATAGAAGTATAGGTCATCATTTTAACCTTTCTATAGACTTAAATGCTTGTACGGGTTGTGGTGCTTGTGTTATTGCTTGTCATGCAGAAAATAATGTGCCAGTAGTTGGTAAAGAGGAAATACGTAGAAGTCGAGATATGCACTGGCTACGTATTGATCGTTACTATTCTTCTGAAGAAACATTTGCTGAAGATGATGCTAAAAAAGATGGATTTACAGGTTTATTTGGAGATGAAGGTTCTTTAGGTGGATTTGGTGAGTTAGAAGATCCATCGGTTAATCCTCAAGTAGCATTTCAACCAGTAATGTGTCAGCATTGTAATCACGCACCTTGTGAAACAGTTTGTCCAGTTGCTGCAACTGCTCATGGGAAGCAAGGTCAGAATCATATGGCTTATAACCGTTGTGTAGGTACAAGATATTGTGCTAACAATTGCCCTTATAAAGTACGTCGTTTTAACTGGTTCTTATATGCTGGTAACGATGAGTTTGATTATCATTTAAACGATGATTTAGGTCGTATGGTTGTTAATCCAGATGTAACAGTTCGTTCTCGTGGTGTTATGGAGAAATGTTCTATGTGTATTCAAAAAACACAAAAAACTATTCTTGATGCTAAACGTGATGGACGTGAAATTAAAGATGGTGAATTCCAAACAGCTTGTTCTGCAGCTTGTAGTAACGGTGCAATGTTATTTGGAGATATCAACGATAAAGATAGTAAGGTTGCCAAATTAACTGAAGATGATCGTATGTATCATTTATTAGAAAGTGTTGGAACAAAACCTAACGTAATGTATCATACGAAAGTAAGAAACATTAAATAAAAGAATAATTAACAAAGTAATAACTTAAAAAAGGATTATGGCGTCTCATTACGAAGCACCTATTAGAACACCTTTAGTTACCGGAGGTAAATCTTACCACGATGTAACATTGGACATTGCAGCACCTGTAGAAGGTAAAGCGAATAAGCAATGGTGGATTGTTTTTTCAATTGCACTTGTAGCTTTCCTTTGGGGAATAGGTTGTATGATTTATACTATATCCACAGGTATTGGTACTTGGGGATTAAATAGAACAGTTAACTGGGCTTGGGATATTACTAACTTCGTTTGGTGGGTTGGTATTGGACATGCAGGTACATTAATTTCTGCAGTACTATTGTTATTCCGTCAAAAATGGCGTATGGCTATTAACCGTTCTGCGGAAGCTATGACAATATTTTCTGTAGTTCAAGCGGGATTATTTCCTGTAATACACATGGGAAGACCTTGGTTGGCTTATTGGGTATTACCTATTCCAAATCAATTTGGTTCTCTATGGGTTAACTTTAACTCTCCATTACTTTGGGATGTATTTGCAATTTCAACGTATTTATCTGTATCATTAGTTTTCTGGTGGACAGGTTTATTACCTGATTTTGCTATGCTAAGAGATAGAGCTGTAAGACCTTTCCAAAAGAAAATTTATAGTTTATTAAGTTTTGGTTGGACAGGTAGAGCAAAAGATTGGCAACGTTTTGAAGAGGTATCTTTAGTATTAGCTGGTTTAGCAACTCCTTTAGTACTTTCTGTACATACAATTGTATCTTTTGATTTTGCAACATCTGTTATTCCAGGTTGGCATACCACAATTTTTCCCCCATACTTTGTTGCTGGAGCGATTTTCTCTGGATTTGCTATGGTAAATACACTTCTTATTATTATGCGTAAAGTATGTAATATGGAAGACTACATTACGGTACAACATATTGAGTTAATGAACATAGTAATTATGTTAACTGGTTCTATTGTTGGTGTAGCTTATATAACAGAGTTATTTGTAGCTTGGTATTCTGGTGTAGAATTCGAGCAGTATGCTTTCTTAAATAGAGCAACTGGACCATACGCTTGGGCATATTGGGCAATGATGTCTTGTAATGTGTTTTCTCCTCAGTTTATGTGGTTTAAAAAATTACGTACAAGTATTATGTTCTCTTTTGCTATTTCAATTGTTGTAAACATTGGAATGTGGTTTGAACGTTTTGTAATTATTGTAACATCATTACATAGAGATTACTTGCCTTCATCTTGGACAATGTTTTCACCAACATTCGTTGATATTGGAATATTTATTGGAACAATAGGTTTCTTTTTTGTGCTATTCTTATTGTACTCTAGGACTTTCCCTGTAATTGCACAGGCAGAAGTTAAAACTATATTAAAGTCTTCTGGAGATAAGTATAAAAACTTAAGAGATTCTGGAGAGAGTTTAGTTGGATCAGGTGCAGATGCAAGAACATCTAACATAACTAATGCTAACAATTCAAACACGATACAATAGTCTATGGAAGCTTCAAAAGTAATTCACGCTATTTATAATGATGATGATATCTTAATGAATGCCGTTAAAAAGGTAAAAGCCGCTAAATATCACATCGAAGAAATATACACACCTTTTCCTGTTCATGGACTAGATAAGGCTATGGGATTAGCTCCCACAAGATTAGCTATTTGTGCATTTATGTATGGATGTGTTGGTTTAGCTGTTGCAACTTTAATGATGAATTTTATTATGATTGAAGATTGGCCTCAAGATATTGGAGGTAAGCCAAGCTTTAGTTATTTAGAAAATATGCCAGCATTTGTACCAATTATGTTTGAACTTACTGTGTTTTTTGCAGCTCATTTAATGGTTATTACTTTTTTCTTAAGAAGTAGAATGTGGCCATTTAAAGATGCTGAAAACCCAGATCCAAGAACAACAGATGATCATTTTTTAATGGAAATACCAGTTTCAGGAGATGCTAAAGCATTAGAAGAGCTTATCGCTACAACTGGAGCAGTTGAAATTAATTTAATTGATAAAGAACATTAATTAGATACAATGAAGAATTTAAAACACATAACAATCGCCTTACTAATTTTAGTGTCATTCGCTTCTTGTAAAAAGAATTCAAGACCTAATTACGAGTTTATGCCAAATATGTATAAATCGGTAGGGTATGAAGCATACCAAGAATCAGATGCTTTTGCAAATGGTGTTGAATCTCAATTGCCAGTAGACGGAACCATACCAAGAGGATATACTCCTTTTGATATTGATAATACAAACGAAGGATACGAATTAGCTAAAACATCTTTAGTTTCTAAACTAGATTCGTTGTCTATTGATACTGCAAGAGGTAAAGAGCTTTATGATATTTACTGCGGGATATGCCATGGCACTAAAGGTAAAGGTCAAGGTAAACTTGTAAAACGTGAAAAAATATTAGGTATTCCTAATTATGCAGATAGAGATATTACTATTGGTTCAATTTATCATACTATTTATTATGGTAAAAATTCAATGGGGTCTTATGCAAACCAACTTAATGAAGAAGAACGTTGGCAAGTTGCTGAATACGTTATGGCGTTAAGGGCAGATTTAAAAAAATAATATTTAGATAAAGTTTATATTATAGATATGTATACATTTTCAAAAAGACTAAAGATATTTGCAGCCTTACTTATTCTGGTAGGGGCAATTCTTACTAGTATTGGTTTTGCAAATTCTCACGAATTTAATACTGTTGAGGAAGTAAAAGAAATGTTAGCTCACGAAGGTGATCATCATGGTGGTGGACACGAAGTAGATTCACATGATACTCACAAAGAAGAAGTAGCTCATCATTCGGATGATTCGCACGGAGAAGAAACTCATGCTGTTTCTCATGAAGATGAACATGCAGAGCACGTAATGCATCAATTACACAATAGACCTTGGTCAGCAATTTATGTTGCAGCTTTTTTCTTTATGATGATTTCATTAGGTGTTTTAGCTTTTTATGCGATTCAATTTGCAGCTCAAGCTGGTTGGTCTCCATTATTATTTAGAGTAATGGAAGCAATTACATACTATTTATTGCCTGGAGCAATTATAGTTTTATTGATTGGATATTTTGGTGGTTCACATATTTTTATATGGATGGATCCAGAAGTAGTAGAGCATGATGAATTAATAAAAGGAAAATCAGGTTGGTTAAATTCTACTGGGTTTTTAATTAGAGGTTTAATTTTTATTGCAGGTTGGTCTTTATATAGATTTTTTGCGCGTAAATTTTCTTTAGCTCAAGATAAAGCTGAAAAAGGAGATATTAGAAATTATAAAAAATCTTTCCGTATTGCAGCAGCATTCTTAGTATTCTTTATTTATACAGAATCTATGATGTCTTGGGATTGGATAATGTCTGTAGATCCTCACTGGTTCTCTACATTATTTGGATGGTATGTATTCGCAAGTATGTTTGTAAGTGGTATAACAGTAATTGCTTTAATTACTATTTACTTAAAATCAAAAGGATTATTACCAATGGTTAACGATAGCCATATACATGATTTAGCTAAGTTTATGTTTGGTATCTCTGTATTCTGGACATATTTATGGTTCTCTCAGTTTATGCTAATCTGGTATTCAAATATTCCAGAAGAAGTAACTTACTTTATTACGCGTATAGAAGACTATAATTTACCATTCTTTGGAATGATTGTTATGAATTTCTTATTCCCATTATTACTATTAATGAATAGTGATTACAAACGTCTATCTTGGTTTGTAATTATGGCAGGAGTTGTTATTTTAGGAGGACATTATATTGATATATTTAATATGATTATGCCTGCAACTGTTGGAGATAGATGGTTTATTGGTTACCCAGAAATTGGTTCTGTATTATTCTTTGCAGGTTTATTTATATTCATTGTATTCTATGCATTATCAAAACAACCTTTAATTGCTAAAGGGAATCCTTTAGTTAAGGAAAGTGAACACTTTCATTATTAATAATAAATAAAGAGAAAGACAACAATGACTGCTTTATTATCAATTTTAGTTTTAGTATTTATACTTGTTGCCATATGGCAAATGGTGAAGATTTATGATTTAACACAAATCGGAAACTCTGAGTCAGGATCTCAGGTAGCAACAGATTCAGATAACAAAATTAACGGTTACTTAATGTTAGGCTTTTTAGTTTTCATTTATGTAATTACAATTATTTGTTTTGTTAAGTTTGGCGATTTACCATTAATGTCTAACTCTGCATCAGAACATGGACCAGGTTTAGATAGGTTAATGATTATTTCTATGATCATTATTTTCTTTGTACAAACCATTACTCAGTTTTTATTACACTACTTCGCTTTTAAGTATAGGGGAGAAAAAGGAAAAAAGGCAGTATTTTTTGCAGACAACAATATGTTAGAAGCGGTTTGGACTATTATACCTGTTATTGTTTTAGCAGGATTAGTAATATCTGGTTTATTTACATGGACTAGTATTATGAATCCAGATAAAGGAAATGATCCTATTGTTGTTGAGCTTTATGCACAACAATTTAACTGGAAAGCAAGATATGCAGGTGAAGATAATACTCTAGGTAAAGCTAACGTAAGATTAATTGATATTGATCGTGCTAATATTTTAGGAATAGATGAATCAGATCCTAATGCAGAAGATGATATCATCACAACAGAACTACATTTACCTGTAGGTAAACCTGTATTATTTAAAATGCGTTCTCAAGATGTATTACATTCGGCATATATGCCACATTTTAGAGCACAGATGAATTGTGTACCAGGAATGATTACTCAATTTAGTTTTACGCCAACAAAGACAACTACAGAAATGCGTGAAACTCCTGAAATGATAGATAAAATAGCTAACATTAATAGGATTAGAGTTGAAAAAAGTAAAGATCTTACTGCTAAAGGAGAAGATGCTTTAGAGCGTTATGAGTTTGATTACTTATTATTATGTAATAAAATTTGTGGAAAATCTCACTATAATATGCAAATGAAAATTATAGTTGAAACACAAGAAGAATATGACGCTTGGTTAAAGACTCAAAAAGTATTTAAAGGGTCTTTAATTGCAGCAAATTAATTAGATAAACAAAAAGAACTATATATAAAAAATTATGGCAGCACACGTAGAAGATACTCACGCTCACGACGACGATCATGGTCATCACCATAAAGAGACTTTTATCACAAAGTACATTTTTTGTCAGGATCACAAAATGATTGCCAAGCAGTACCTTATTACTGGTACCATTATGGGAGTTATTGGTGTAATCATGTCTTTAATGATGCGTATGCAAATTGCATGGCCAGAAGAGCCTAATGTAATTTTTAAAGCATTATTAGGTAAATGGGCGCCAGAAGGAGTTATGGATGCAGATATTTATTTAGCATTGGTAACTATTCACGGTACTATAATGGTTTTCTTTGTACTTACCGCTGGGTTAAGTGGTACGTTTAGTAACTTGTTAATTCCATTACAGATTGGGGCAAGAGATATGGCTTCAGGATTCCTTAATATGGTATCTTACTGGTTGTTCTTTATCTCTTCTGTAATTATGGTGTCTTCTTTCTTTGTTGAAGCTGGACCAGCAGCAGCAGGATGGACAATTTATCCACCTTTAAGTGCATTACCAATGGCACAAGGTGGTTCAGGAATGGGAATGACTTTATGGTTAGTTTCAATGGCTATTTTTATTGCATCTTCTTTATTAGGATCATTAAATTATGTTGTTACAGTAATTAACTTAAGAACTAAAGGTATGTCTATGACGCGTTTACCTTTAACTATTTGGGCATTTTTTGTAACAGCTATTATTGGTGTTGTTTCTTTCCCAGTTTTATTATCAGCTGCATTATTATTAATAATGGATAGAAGTTTTGGAACATCATTCTTCTTATCAGATATATTTATTCAAGGTGAAGTTTTACATTATCAAGGTGGTTCTCCTGTTTTATTTGAGCACTTATTTTGGTTCTTAGGTCACCCAGAAGTATATATTGTATTATTACCAGCATTAGGTATAACTTCAGAAATTATTGCAACAAACTCTCGTAAACCAATTTTTGGTTATAGAGCAATGGTTGCTTCAATTATAGCAATTGCATTTTTATCTACAATTGTTTGGGGTCACCATATGTTTATTTCAGGAATGAACCCTTTCTTAGGATCTGTATTCACATTTACAACATTATTAATTGCTATTCCGTCAGCCGTAAAATCTTTCAATTATATAACCACGTTATGGAAAGGTAATTTGCAAATGAATCCAGCAATGTTATTCTCTATTGGATTAGTATCTACTTTTATTACAGGAGGATTAACAGGAATTATCTTAGGAGATTCTGCTTTAGATATTAATGTACATGACACTTATTTTGTTGTAGCACATTTTCATTTAGTAATGGGTATATCTGCTCTTTATGGTATGTTTGCAGGTATTTACCATTGGTTCCCAAAAATGTTTGGACGTATGTTAAATAAAAAATTAGGATACATTCACTTTTGGGTAACAGCAGTTTGTGCTTATGGTGTGTTTTTTCCAATGCATTTTATTGGAATGGCAGGATTACCAAGACGTTATTATACAAATTCTAATTTCCCATTATTTGATGACTTAGCTAATGTAAATGTTGTTATTACAGTATTTGCTTTAATTGGTGGAGTTTTTCAATTAGTATTCTTATATAATATGTTCTCAAGTATTTTCTTCGGAAAGAAAGCAGTACAAAACCCTTGGAAATCAAATACTTTGGATTGGACTACACCAGTAGAACATATTCATGGTAACTGGCCAGGAGAAATTCCAGAAGTTCATCGTTGGGCTTACGATTATTCTAAGCCAGGTCACGATACAGATTTTGTACCTCAAGATGTACCTATGTACGAAGGAGAAGAAGAGTTACAACACTAATCTTTTCAATCTAAACAATATTAAAAGCCTTTCTAATTTAGAAAGGCTTTTTTAGTATATTTGATAAAGTCATTTTCTATACTTATGAACGGAAACTTAGATCCCACTAACGATAATTTCACACCAGAAGAAGTTGATGTTGAAAAGCAATTAAGACCACTTTCATTTAGTGACTTTGCTGGTCAAGAGCAAGTGTTGGAGAATCTTCAAATATTTGTTCAAGCAGCTAACCAAAGAGACGAAGCGTTAGATCATACTTTATTTCATGGTCCTCCAGGATTAGGAAAAACAACTTTAGCTAATATTTTGGCAAACGAGTTAGAAGTAGGTATAAAAATAACATCTGGACCAGTTTTAGATAAACCTGGAGATTTGGCAGGTTTATTAACTAATCTAGATGAAAGAGATGTGCTTTTTATTGACGAAATCCATAGACTAAGTCCAATTGTAGAAGAATATTTATACTCTGCAATGGAAGACTTTAAAATTGATATAATGATTGAATCTGGACCTAATGCTAGATCTGTTCAAATTAATTTAAATCCATTTACATTAGTTGGAGCAACTACACGTTCAGGATTACTTACAGCTCCAATGCGCGCACGTTTTGGAATTCAAAGTAGATTACAATATTACAATACAGAATTATTAACAACTATTGTACAACGAAGTTCTGATATTTTGGATATGCCAATTACAATGGAAGCTGCTATAGAAATTGCAGGAAGAAGTCGTGGAACACCAAGAATAGCTAATGCATTATTACGACGTGTAAGAGATTTTGCACAGATAAAAGGTAATGGAACAATAGATATTAAAATTGCAAAATTTGCATTAAAAGCATTACATGTAGATGCTTACGGTTTAGATGAAATGGATAATAAAATTCTAAATACCATTATTGATAAATTTAAAGGTGGACCAGTTGGTGTTTCTACTATTGCAACTGCAGTGAGTGAAAGTTCTGAAACTATAGAAGAGGTATATGAGCCATTTCTTATTCAACAGGGTTTTATAATACGTACGCCAAGAGGTAGAGAAGTTACAGAATTAGCTTATAAACACCTAGGAAAAGTAAAAGGACCAATTCAAGGTGGTTTATTTTAAACAGTTATAGAATAATCATTATTTCTTTCTAAAATATAATAACGAGTAGTCGTTAGTGTAAAATGAATAACGCCTCAACATATTCAAAATTAATAAAACAAGAAGCTAAGAGATTGGGTTTTTTGTCTTGTGGAATAAGTAAAGCAGACTTCTTAGAAACGGAAGCCCCAAGATTAGAAAAATGGTTAAAAAATAATAGTCATGGGGAAATGGCTTATATGGAAAATCATTTTGATAAACGATTGGATCCTACAAAATTAGTTCAAGGTTCAAAATCTGTTATTTCATTATTATTAAATTATTATCCAGAAGAAACACAAATAGAAGGTTCTTATAAGATATCAAAATATGCTTATGGTAAGGATTATCATGATGTTATTAAATCAAAACTAAAAGAGCTTCATTATTTTATTGAAACTCAAATTGGCGATGTCTCAGGACGCGCTTTTGTGGATTCTGCTCCAGTTTTAGATAAAGCATGGGCTGCAAAATCTGGTTTAGGATGGATAGGTAAAAACTCAAACTTAATTACTAAAAATGTTGGCTCTTTTTATTTTGTAGCAGAATTAATAATCGATTTAGAATTAGAATATGACAATGTTACAACAGATCATTGTGGCACGTGTACTGCTTGCATAGATGCTTGTCCAACAGACGCTATCACAGATCCATATGTAGTAGATGGAAGTAAGTGTATTTCTTATTTTACGATAGAGTTAAAAGATCAGTTGCCTAATGAAATGAAAGGTAAATTTGATGATTGGATGTTTGGATGCGATATTTGTCAAGATGTTTGTCCTTGGAATAAATTCTCTAAACCGCATTCCGAACCGCTTTTTAATCCAAACCCAGAATTATTGAGTTTAACAAAAAAAGATTGGGAAGAAATAACAGAAGATGTTTTTAAAAAAGTATTTCAAAAATCTGCAGTTAAAAGAACAAAATTCTCTGGGTTAAATAGAAATATAAAATTTCTTAAAAGGTAAAACTTCAGTTAAGGTATAAATAACTTTTTTCTATGTACTAAAATATGAATCCCTTACATTTGTAAGTCAAAATAAAAGAAAAAGGTAATAAACCTTTTAAAAATATAGTGTTATGAGCAAGTCAAGTAGAAGAAGAGAAGCCTTAGTTTATCACGCAAAACCCAATCCAGGAAAAATTAAAGTTGTTCCTACTAAAAAGTACGCAACACAACGAGATTTAGCATTGGCTTATTCTCCAGGAGTTGCAGAGCCCTGTTTAGAAATAGCAAAAGAAGTTAATAACGTTTATAAGTATACCGCAAAAGGAAATTTAGTTGCTGTAATCACTAATGGAACAGCAGTTTTAGGTCTTGGAAATATTGGGCCAGAAGCCTCGAAACCAGTAATGGAAGGTAAAGGTTTACTGTTTAAAATTTTTGCAGATATTGATGTTTTCGATATTGAGATTGGAACAGAAAACATTGAAGAATTTATAGCTACTGTAAAAAACATAGCGCCAACATTTGGAGGAATAAATTTAGAAGATATTAAAGCGCCAGAAGCTTTTGAAATTGAACGTAGGTTAAAAGAAGAATTAGATATTCCGGTAATGCATGACGATCAGCACGGAACAGCAATTATTTCTTCAGCAGCTTTATTAAATGCTTTAGAAATAGCAGAAAAAGAAATATCAAAAGTTAAAGTGGTTGTTTCTGGTGCAGGTTCTGCTGCAATGGCTTGTATTTCACTTTATGAAAAGTTAGGTGTTAAGTCAAGTAATATTATAATGTTTGATGTTAATGGAGTACTTCATAAAGAAAGAACTGATTTAACTGAAAAGCAAATGTATTTTGCAACAAAAAAACAATACAAGAATTTAGCAGAAGCATTGGTTGGTGCAGATGTTTTTTTAGGTTTGTCTGTTGGAAATATTGTAAGCGCTAGGATGTTACAATCTATGGCTAAAAACCCAGTTGTTTTTGCATTAGCAAATCCTACTCCTGAAGTTGATTACGAGATTGCAATTAATGCAAGAGAAGATATCATAATGGCAACAGGTAGAAGTGATAACCCTAATCAAGTAAATAATGTTTTAGGGTTTCCGTTTATTTTTAGAGGAGCTTTAGATGTTAGAGCGACTAAGATAAATGAAGAAATGAAAATGGCTGCAGTAAAAGCTTTAGCACAATTAGCTAAAGAACCTGTGCCAGAACAAGTAAATATTGCTTACGGAGAAACTAGGTTGACTTTTGGGAAGGATTATATTATTCCAAAACCATTTGATCCAAGATTAATTGCAGAATTACCACCAGCAGTTGCAAAAGCAGCTCACGAAAGTGGAGTAGCTAAAGAACCAATTGAAGATTTTGATAAGTATAAAGAAGAGCTGTTAAAACGGTTAGGTTCAGATAACAAGTTAGTTCGTTTGTTATTAAATAGAGCAAGATTAAACCCTAAACGTGTTGTGTACACAGAAGCAGATCAATTAGATGTTTTAAAAGCAGCACAAATATCCTATGAAGAAGGAATAGCAATTCCAATTCTTTTGGGAAGAAGAGATGTTATTGAGCAATTAAAACAAGAAATAGAGTTTGACGCAGATGTTTTGATAATAGATCCAAAATCTGATGAAGAAGCAGAACGTTTAGAACGTTATGCAGAGGTATATTGGAAACAGCGTAAACGCAAAGGAATTAGTTTGTTTTCTGCACAAAAAAGAATGAGAGAACGAAATTACTTTGCAGCAATGATGGTAAATGAAGGCGATGCGGATGCTTTGATTTCAGGATATTCTCAAAGTTATCCAATGGTTGTTAAACCTATGTTGGAAGTTATTGGTATGGCACCAGGAGCTTCCAGAATTGCGACAGCTAATGTTATGATGACAGAACGTGGGCCTTTGTTTTTAAGTGATACATCAATAAATATAGATCCAACCTCTAGAGATTTATCTCGTATTGCTTTAATGACGTCACAAATTGTCAAAATGTTTGGAGTGGAACCTGTAATGGCAATGATTTCCTATTCTAATTTTGGGTCATCTAAACACGAGCAAGCATCTAAAGTAACAGAAGCAGTTGCTTTTATTCATAAAAATTATCCTGATTTGATTGTAGATGGTGAATTACAAACAGATTTCGCTTTAAATAGTGAAATGCTTCAAGATGTGTTTCCGTTTTCAAAATTAGCAGGGAAGAAAGTAAATACATTAGTTTTTCCAAACTTAGATTCAGCCAACATTACTTATAAGTTATTGAAAGAACTAAATAAAGCCGAATCTATTGGTCCAATCATGATGGGGATGAAAAAACCAGTGCATGTTTTGCAGCTAGATGCAAGTGTGGACGAAATAGTAAATATGACTGCAATTGCAGTTGTAGATTCGCAACAAAAAGAAAAATGGAGAAATGAAAAAGAAGTTAAAATGAATCAAATTTAATTATTTGAAATCTGTTTTTAAGACTTCTTCGAATATCAAAAAAAAAATGTAGTTTTATAACTTTTTAAAAGAACAAAAATGATTACGCATTTACAAGGTAAATTAGCTGAAAAAAATCCAACACATGTAGTTTTAGATTGCAATGGTGTTGGCTATTTTGTAAATGTGTCTTTACATACTTTTTCAAATATCCCAGATAAAGAAACAATTAAGTTATATACACACTTGCAAATTAGAGAAGATGCACACATATTGTATGGGTTTTCATCTATTTCCGAAAGAGAAATTTTTAGGTTGTTAATTTCAGTTTCTGGTATTGGTGCAAATACTGCTAGAACTATGTTGTCATCATTGACACCAAAACAAGTAAGAGAAGGTATCGCTTCAGAAGATGTCGCGTTAATCCAATCTATAAAAGGTATTGGAGTTAAAACAGCGCAACGTGTTATTATAGATTTAAAAGATAAAGTTTTAAAAATTTACGATTTAGATGAAGTTTCTGTTAAAGAACGCAATACTAATAAAGATGAAGCGTTATCTGCTTTAGAAGTGTTAGGTTTTAATAAAAAACAAGCAGATAAAATATTAGACAAAATTATAGTGTCTGAACCAGAAGCCACTGTAGAAATGCTAATTAAGTTAGCTTTAAAAAAATTATAATTATTTTGAGGTCAATAAAAGGTCATTTAAATATACGTTTAAAATTAAGGTGTGTCTTAGCTTTAGTATTATTAAGTATTTCTAGTTTATATGCGCAAGAGACTACAGAAATCGAGCAAGATTCTGTAAAAACCACATATAGTTTTAGTGATTTAAGTTTGCCTAATCCACAAAGTATTATTACAAAATACACTTATGACCCAACTACAGATCGTTATATTTATTCTGAAACTTTGGGGGACTTTAATATTAATTATCCAATAATATTAACTCCAAAAGAATTTCAAGCACTTGTAGATAAAGAAAATCAAAAAAGTTATTATAAAGAAAAAATTGAAACTTTTGAAGGTAAAACTGACGAAGCTAAAGAAAAACAAAAAAACTTACTTCCAGAATTTTATGTAAAATCTGGCCTTTTTGAGACCATTTTCGGAGGCGATAAAATTGAGTTTATTCCTCAAGGATCTGTAGAAATCGATTTAGGTATATTATTTACAAAACAAGATAATCCATCATTTTCACCCCAAAACAGGAGTAATTTTACGTTTGATTTTGATCAACGTATAAGCTTAAGTCTATTAGGTAAAGTAGGAACACGTTTACAGGTAAATGCAAATTATGATACGCAGTCTACTTTCGATTTTCAAAATTTAATTAAGTTAGAATATAACCCAACACTTGGAGGAGGAGAAGACTCTATACTCCAAAAATTAGAAGTTGGTAATGTAAGCATGCCTCTAAACACCTCTTTAATAACAGGAGCGCAAAGTTTATTTGGGGTAAAAGCAGAGTTGCAATTTGGAAAAACAAGAGTTACTGGAGTATTCTCTGAGCAACGATCAGATTCGAGATCAGTAACAGCTCAAGGTGGAGGAACTGTGGATGAATTTGAGTTTTTTGCAAGAGATTACGATGAAAATAGACACTTTTTCTTAGCGCAATACTTTAGAGATAATTACGATGAAGCGTTAGGGAACTATCCATTTATTAATTCAAATGTTCAAATTACAAGAGCAGAAGTTTGGGTTACTAATAGAGCTAATCAAGTAGAAAACGTTAGAAATCTTGTGGCATTACAAGATTTAGGAGAAACAGACAAAACAGAGAACATTAATGTAATCCCTAACAACGGACCTGGAGCATATCCAAACAATGCAAACAACCAATTAAATCCAGAAAATATTGGAGGAGCCGGTTCTCAACTTAATAATAATATAAGAGAGATTGCTACCGCAGACAATGGATTTAATTACACAGCTAACGAAGGTACAGATTATTCAAAACTAGAGAATGCAAGACAATTAACACTAAATCAAGATTATATTTTAGATACTCAGTTAGGTTATATATCTTTAAATCAACGTTTAAATAATGATGAAATTTTAGCTGTTGCATTTCAGTATACAGTTGGAGGAACAGTTTATCAAGTAGGAGAATTTGCTAATGATGGAGTTACGGCTACTGATGTCGAGACTAATACAGATGGAGAAGTAACAAACGTAACTAATAATGCATTAGTCGTTAAAATGCTAAAAAGTAGTATTACAAATGCAGATCAACGTGTTTGGGATTTAATGATGAAAAACATATACGATACTGGTGCTTATCAATTATCACAAGAAGATTTTAGACTAAATATTTTTTACAACGAAGCTTCACCATTAAATTATATAAAGCCAGTTTCAGGAACTACATTTCCACTTTTCGATATAAATAATACACCAGGAAATACGTCAGATGATGTTGTTATAGAAGAGTTAACCCTTCTAAAATTATTTAATTTTGACAGATTAAATTTTAATAATGATCCTCAAGACAATGGAGATGGTTTTTTTGATTTTGTTCCAGGTGTAACCGTTATAACCCAAAATGGTAAAATTGTGTTTACAAAAGCAGAACCATTTGGGCGTTATTTATTTGATATTTTAGATGACGATGGCGAATTTAATAATGAATCCGATTATAATAACGCAGTTTTTAATGCCAATCAATCTAAGTATGTTTATGATATTCTATACTCAAGTACAAAAACCGAAGCGTTAGACCAAGCAGAGAAAAATAAGTTTTTGTTAAAGGGTAAATATAAAGCTGAAGCAGGCGATGGAATACCTATAGGAGGATTTAATATACCACAAGGTTCTGTAAAAGTAACAGCCGGCGGACGTGTTTTGGTCGAAGGAGTAGATTATACCGTAAACTATCAGTTAGGTCGTGTAAATATTATTGATCCAGCTTTAAAAGCATCTAATACACCAATAGAAATATCAACAGAAAATAGTTCGATTTTTGGTCAACAAACAAAACGATTTACAGGACTTAATATAGAGCATCAATTTAATAAAGATTTTTTATTAGGAGCTACATATGTAAACCTAAACGAAAGACCAATAACTCAAAAGGCAAATTATAATACAGAGCCAATAAATAATACAATTATTGGTTTTAATGGAAACTACTCAACAGAAGTCCCGTTTTTCACACGTTTAGCTAATAAATTACCTAATGTAGATACAGATGCACCGTCTAATCTATCAGTAAGAGGAGAATTTGCATATTTATTGCCAGGAGCACCAAAAGGAACAGATTTTCAAGGAGAAATAACTTCTTATATAGATGATTTTGAAGGTTCTCAATCAGGAATAGACTTAAAGTCTCCTTTATCTTGGAATTTGTCAAGTAGACCTTTAAACCTAAATGGAACGACAGCATTTGATGATAGCGGTATTGAAAATGGATACGGTAGAGCTTTATTAAATTGGTATTCTATTGACCAAATTTTTTATTCAGGAAATAGGCCAAGTGGTATTTCTGATGAAGATGTTTCTGGATTTTATACAAGTCGTGCTTTTTTAAATGAAATAACAACACAGCAAGTTGCACAAGGACAAACAGCTGTTGTTAATACTTTAGATTTAACATATTACCCTGAAAAACGTGGTCCTTATAATTTTGAACCAGGAGCAGAAGACGGTATTTTAGATAATCCAAATAATAGTTGGGCTGGAATTACAAGACAAATAACATCATCTGATTTTGAACAATCAAATGTAGAATATATTGAGTTTTGGTTACAAGATCCTTTTCAAGAAGGAAACACTAATGCAGGAGGAGAGTTGTTAATCCATTTAGGGAATATTTCAGAAGATGTTTTAAAAGATGGACGTAAATTGTTTGAAAATGGTTTACCAGATGATGGTAATGTTTCCCTATTACCGCAAACTGATTTTGGAACTGTAGTGCCGCAAAATCAATCTTTAATTTATGCGTTTGACTCAACAGGTGAACAAAGAATAAATCAAGATGTTGGTTTTGATGGTTATGATGATAAAGAAGAACAAGTAGTTTTTCCATCAGGCTTTCCAGCTGAAGATCCATCTGCAGATAATTACACATATTTTTTAAATACAGAAGGAAATGTATTAGAACGTTACCAGAATTACAATGGTGTAGATGGAAATTCACCAGATACATTTAGTGATACTAATAGAGGTTCTACAGCAGAACCAGATGTTGAAGATGTGAATAGAGATAATACAATGAATACTATTGATAGTTATTTCGAGTATAAATTAGATATTACTCCAGCAACTTTAGATTCAGATTTACCTACCTATAACCAATTTATAGTAAGTGAAAAAACAACGCAAAGATCTACTCCAAATGGAACAAGTCTTAATGTTGATTGGTATCAATTTAGAATACCAATTGAAGGAACACATGTGCAATCTATTAACGGTATCTCAGACTTAAGATCTATTCGATTTGCTAGATTGGCATTGACAAATTTCACAGAACAAACTACAATGCGTTTTGGTACATTTGATTTAGTAAGAAGTGATTGGAGAAGATTTGATTTGTCATTACAAGATGGAGATTTAGACAATACAGATGATGGAACAGATTTTAGTATTGGAGTTGTAAGTAATCAAATTAATAGTGGAGATTATATATCGCCACCAGGAGTAGTGCCAGAGCAATTAAATAATAATAATACTATTATAGATCAAGATGAGCAAGCTTTAGTTGTTAATGTTTGTGGATTAGAACCAGAAGATTCAAGAGGTGTTTTTAAGAATTTAGATGTAGATATGCGCCAATATAAGAAGGTGCGTATGTTTATGCATGCCAATTCTGTTGAAGGATCTACGCCTTTAAATGATGGTGAAATGGTTGGTTTTATTCGTTTAGGAAATGACTTAACAGAAAATTATTACCAAATAGAATTACCTTTAGAAGTAAGCCAAGGTGTTACTTCTGCAGAAGGTTATTGGCCATTGCAAAATGAGATAAACTTAACATTAAGTGTCTTAGAACAAATTAAAGCATTAAGTATAGGTAATACGAGTTTGAACGCAACATTTTATGATGTTATTGATGGAGTTCCAGTTCCAATAACAGGTACAGAGTTTCAGAATTATGTGTTAGGTCAGCATCGTGTAGCTATTAAAGGTAATCCTAACTTTGGAGCTGTTAGAAATTTAATGGTTGGTGTTAAAAATGGAACTACAGGAGATATTTGTGGAGAAGCTTGGTTTAACGAATTGCGTTTGGCTGATATGGATAATAAAGGTGGTTGGGCTGCTATTTTAAGTATGGATACTAATTTTGCCGATTTTGCAAATGTAAGCGCTTCAGGTAGGATGAGTACAGCTGGTTTTGGAGCTATAGACCAAGGGCCAAACGAACGTAGTCGAGAAGATATTAAGCAGTATGATGTAGTTACAAATATTAATTTAGGTCAATTATTACCAAAAAAATGGGGAATACAAGTGCCTTTTAATTATGGACAAGGTGTAGAGTTAATTACACCAGAATACGATCAACAATATAAAGATATTCCATTACAAACACGTATTGATAATGCTGAAACAGTTGAAGAAGCTGATCAGATTAGAGAACAATCTGAGGATTTCACTAAAAGGCAAAGTGTTAATTTTATTGGTGTTAAAAAGAATAGAACAGGAGATGCTAAGCCTCGTTTTTATGATGTTGAAAATTTGACTTTTAATTATTCATATAATAAAGAAATTCATAGGGATTTTGAGATTGAAAATTCAGAGGATAAACAATTAAGAACTGGTGTCAATTATGCATATAATTTTCAACCTATGTCTATAGAACCTTTCAAGAAGAAAGATTCATTGTTTACAGGGAAATATTGGAGACTTCTTAAGGAGTTTAATTTTAATCCTGTACCTACTAGTATTTCAGTAAATACAGATTTTAATAGACAATTCAATCGTCAAAAATTTAGAGACTTAGAGCTAGGAGCCGGAAATATTCAATTAGAAGAATTATTTAGAAGAAATTATACTTTTGATTATCAATATAATATAAATTGGAACTTAACACAAGCACTAAGTTTAAACTTTACTTCATCAAATAATAATATAGTTAGAAATTATTTTAAAGAAGGCTTAATAAGTGGAGAACAAGACCCATCGCTAGGGGTTTGGGATGGTTTGTTAGATATTGGAGATCCAAATTTTAAATCTCAAACCTTAGGGATTAATTACGAAATTCCAATTCATAAAATTCCAACTTTTAGCTTTTTAAAGTCAACTTACAGCTACCAAGGAACATTTCAGTGGCAAAAGGGGTCAGACTTATTTGGTGATATTACAGCTTCTGATGGACAGAGTTACGATCTAGGAAATTCAATTTCTAACGGAAGCACTCACAATCTTAATTCTTCTTTAGATATGAGTAAGTTGTATAAATATCTAGGAATTAAAAAGTCTAAAGTTACAAAGAACAATAGCGTAGCAACACCAAAAGCAATGGCAATTCCTAGCCCTGAATCAAATGCGAAGCAGCCTATAGCTAAAGTAAAGAAAAAAGGATCTAAACTAGGTAATTTTGGAATAGGTTTACTGACAAGTATAAAAAGAATACAAGTAAATTATTCTCAAAATAATGGTACATACTTACCAGGATATTTAAATACACCAGGGTTTTTAGGAACTTTAAAACCAACATTAGGTTATACTTTTGGAGGACAAAGTGATGTAAGGAATTTAGCAGCAAGAAATGGATGGTTAACTCAGTTTCCAGAATTTAACCAACAATACTCTGTTAATCAAACTAGACAATTAGATGTCTCAGCAAGCTTAGAACCTTTTAACGATTTCAAAATAGACATTATTGGTAGTAGAATTTATGCTAAGAACTTCTCTGAAAATTATATTGTTAAAGACTTAGAGAATGATGGTTCTTTAGAATATCAATCTTTAACACCAAATATATCAGGAAACTATTCTATTTCAGTATTTACATTACCAACTGCATTTGGGAAAAGTGATGAAATAAGCTCTCAGGCATTTAATGATTTTAGGTCTAATCGATTGATAATTGCTAACCGTTTAGCTTTAGAAAGAGGAATAGATATTTCTGATCCTAATAATTTAGATACAGAAGGTTATCCTAAAGGTTTTGGTAAAAATAGTCAAGCAGTATTGCTGCCGGCCTTTACAAGCGCATATTCAGGTCAGAATGCTGAAAAAACAAAGTTAAAAGCTTTTAAAGATGTGCCATTGCCAAATTGGGATATTAAATATTCTGGGTTAATGAAGTTGAAATGGTTTAAAAAACACTTTAAAAGATTTTCTCTAACACATGGATATAGATCGACTTACACAATTAGTCAGTTTAGAAATAACTTAAATTATGATGGTGTAGATTACACCTTAGATTATGATTCTCAACCAGCTGAAGATTTAGATCAGTCTGGTAATTTTACAAATGAAACTCTTTTTGGAAATGTTACTATAGCCGAACTTTTTACACCTTTAGTTAGAGTAGATTTTGAAATGAAAAATTCTATTAAAATTTTAGCAGAGTTAAAAAAGGATAGGTTGTTATCTTTAAGTTTTGATAATAATTTGCTGACTGAAATTACTGGTAATGAGTACACTTTAGGACTAGGTTATAGGATTAAAGATGTAACAATACGATCAAAAATGGCAGGATCAAAAAAGAAAATTGTAAGTGATTTAAATCTAAAAGCAGATGTTTCTGTTAGAAATAATAAAACAATAGTTCGTTATCTAGATTTTGATAATAATCAAATCACAAATGGTCAAACTATATGGGGAGCAAGGTTTAATGCCGATTATTCTTTTAGTAAAAACTTAACAGGGATTTTTTATTTTGATTATACATTTTCAGAATATGCTATATCAACAGCATTTCCTCAAACAACAATTAGATCTGGAATTACAATTAGATATAATTTTGGAAATTAAATCACCAATCTTATAATATTACAAATCGATTAAATACATTTGTAATATTATTTAAATAAAAAAAGATGAATATACCAGCAGAATTAAAATACACTAAAGATCACGAGTGGATTAAAATAGAAGAAGATGTCTTAACTGTAGGAATTACAGATTTTGCGCAAAGCGAATTAGGAGATATTGTATATGTTGAAGTTGAAACTGTTGATGAAACTTTGGAAATAGAAGAGGTTTTTGGAACAGTAGAAGCTGTTAAAACAGTATCTGATTTGTTTTTACCTGTGTCTGGAGAAATTATAGAATTTAATGAATCTCTAGAAGATGAGCCAGAAAAAGTTAACACAGATCCTTATGGAGATGGTTGGATGGTTAAAGTTAAGTTTTCAGATGCATCTCAATTAGATCAACTTTTATCAGCAGATGATTATAAAGCACTTATTGGCGCATAAAAGCAAAATAGTATTTGTTAGTATAGTTTATTCAGCTATACTAACTTTTTTTTCTTTAAAAGAACAACCAATATCTATAAAATTACCAAGCCAAACTGATAAGTTACTTCACGTTTTGGCTTATTTTGTTTTCAGTCTATTCTGGTATTTATCATATAAATTCTTCTTTAATTTTAATAAGAAAAAGAGTTCTATAAATACTTTTATTCTATCTGTAGTATTTGGAATTATTATAGAGGTTTTACAGGAGCAATTAACAAATAATAGACAAGCAGATGTTTTTGATGTTGTAGCAAATACTTTTGGTACAATTTTAGCAGTGTTTATGTTAAATTTAATATTTAAAGATCGATAAATGTTTCATTAACCTTGTTTTTTTGACAAAATAATGGTTATTTTAGCATTCGGTTAAAAACATTTATAATTATGGAACCTAAAAAAAATCCAAATGCAAACATAGGACGTAATAGTTCTTTATACTTAGCGGTAGGTTTAGCATTAATGTTAGCACTATCTTATTTTAGTATTAACTATAAAACTTTTGATAAAGAAGCTGTAGACATTGGACTACTTGATCTTGGAGATTTAGATGACGAGGAAATTCCAATTACTGAAATATTAAATACACCGCCACCGCCACCGCCACCGCCAGCAGCTCCAGAAGTTATTGAGGTAGTAGAAGATGAAGAAGAGGTTGAGGAAACTGTAATTGAATCAACAGAGACAACTCAAGACGAAGTGATTGCTGAAGTTGAAGATGTTGAAGTTGAGGAAGTAGAAGAAGATATTTCTGTTCCTTTTGCAATTATTGAAAATGTACCAGTTTTTCCAGGTTGCGAAAGAGAAAAAAACAATGATGCACGTAGAAAGTGTATGTCTGATAAAATACAAAAATTTGTTTCAAAAAAATTCAACACAGATATTGCAGCTGATAATAGTTTAGAAGGTGTAATGAAAATCTCTATTGGTTTTGTTGTTGATAAAACAGGTAATGTTATTAATGTTAGAGCTAGAGCACCACATCCAGCTTTAGAGAAAGAAGCACAAAGAGTTGTTGCGCTTTTACCAAAAATGCAACCAGGAAAACAAAGAGGTAAAGCAGTTAAAGTACCTTTTGGATTTCCTATTAGATTTCAAGTTGAGTAATAAAAGCTTTAGTATAAAATATAAAATCCCGTTACAATGTGTAACGGGATTTTTTTTGGTATGCTTCTTGATATTTCTTCATCACATTAACCTTTTAAACATTAAAAAATTATGAGATCTAGCAAATACCAATTAATGTTTAATTCCTAAGCCAAACGCTTAATTGTAAATTGCTCTTTTAATTTTTAGTGTTTAAGATAAAACTATAAACACATGAAAAATCAAAAAAATGATCAAAACAGTCAATCAACTGTTTCAGAGAAATCAGGTAAGCATGATGCTAATTTACAACAAAACTCAACATTGTACTTTCAAATAGGTTTAATTGTATGCTTATTAGGAGCTTATATTGCTTTAGAGCATAATTTTGAGCAGTACAATATACCAACTGTAGCACTAATACAAGATTGTGATGATGATGATGACACAATGTATGTGCCAACTAAGTTTACTGTTATTAAAGACGTGGCTATGAATGAGCCTAAAAAAGCTAATCCAACAGTTTTAATAGATCCTGAAATTATTGAAAATGACGATCAAGATAAACCTGAAACAGATAATATTGTTGATGTGCTTGTTAAGGTTGTTAATAAAGGAACAAAAGTAAAGTCATTAGACCCAAACGATTTAGATATTCCACCTGTAGAGCAACCTGTTGTTATTCCTGTTGCTTTTGTTGAAAATGTACCAGTATATCCTGGATGTGAAAAAGCAAGTAATAATAAGCAACGCGTTAAATGTATGTCGGATAAATTAACGAAATTAGTTCAAAGAAAGTTTGATACAGATATTGCAGCTGATGAAGGTTTAGAAGGACGACAAAAAATATATGTTCAATTTAAAATAAAGAAGAACGGGGAAATCCAATTAGTTAACTCAAGAGCACCGCATATTGCATTAGAAAATGAGGCAGCAAGAATTACATCAAAAATCCCTAAAATGAAACCAGGAAGTCAAAACGGCAAACCTGTAGCTGTTTTGTATACTTTGCCAATTATATTTGATGTACAATAATTAATTTAAATTGCTTAGGAATATTCAAGCTGTTACTATAGTAACAGCTTTTTTAGTTTTATATTTGGAGTTCTTAAAAAGTCTTATATTTCTACTTTAATTAAAAACAATATGAAGCAGCATTTATATATATTATTTTTTGTATTCTCTACGGTTCTAATTGGTCAGAACGATTCATACTATGAAATCTACCCAAAGTTTGAAGAATGTAAAAATGAAACAGACCAAGCGTTAAAGCTATGTTTTAATAATAAAATTTATAATACATTATTTACAACATTTAAAATACCTCAAGAGATTACAGATTTAAATTATAAAGGTTCTGTACATATTATGTTTGAGGTTGATAAAGAAGGAGCTTTTAATGTGGTTTATGTAGATGCAGCTTATACAAGTTTGAAAGATGAAGCAAAACGTGTGTTTTCAGAATTTCCAAAAATTGAGCCAGCTACTTATAACGGAAATGCATCATACAAACAATTTTCAATAAAATTATTGATTCCACTTCAAGATCAATCACAACCTGTAAATGTTGTAGATAATCTTTCAGAAGAACAACAGAAAGAGAAAAAAATAAATGAGTTGACTGTTTTAGAGCAAAAAGCAAAGCAAGAATTTGATAGTGTTAAAAAAGCAACTAAACCATATAAAGGAAATGCTTATAAGAGTCAGATTAATATCCCATTTAGTCACGAAAATTATTCAAGATTTGATAGGTCATTAAATTTAATAGGAACAAACAATCATACGGCCGCAAAACCCTATAGATATGAAATGGTTGCTGATTATTATGACTTTAATGTTTTAAATGATTCGCTTAAAAAAAGCACAAACACATGGAGTGGTCGTAAACTTTGGAATGAGCATTTAGTACAATTACAAGGTCCAGATTATTGGTTTACGGTAGATCCTGTTTTAGATTTACAGGTAGGAAAAGATACAGATGCGGATTTTTCATACACATATAATAACACTAGAGGAGTATATATTCAAGGTGGATTAGGAAAGAAATTTAGTTTTTCGGCTTCTGTTTTTGAAAGTCAAGGTCGTTTTGCGCAATACTTTAATCAGTATGCGGAAAGTTTAAAGGCCTTTGGTCCAGATCCAGCTATAATTCCTGGTCGTGGAATTGCAAAACGATTTAAAACAGATGCTTACGATTATCCTGTTGCCGAAGGTTATTTGTCTTATTCTCCTGCTAAATTTTTAAATGTGCAATTTGGACATGGGAAGAATTTTATTGGAGATGGATATAGAAGTTTATTTCAAAGTGATGTAGCAAGTCCACATCCATATTTAAAACTGAATACAAAGTTCTGGAATATTCAATACACTAACACATGGACTTGGTTAAGAGATGTAAGGCCAGAAGTTACTGAAGATGGTGCATTTTTAACTAAATATATTGCTAATCATTATTTAAGTTGGAATGTAAATAAGCGCTTAAATGTTGGTTTGTTTGAATCTGTTATTTGGGCAAATACTAACGATAGAGGTTTTGATGTTAATTATTTAAATCCAGTAATTTTTTACAGAGCTATAGAGTTTGAGACAGGACAAGATGCTGGAAATGCTATTGTTGGAGCATCTGCTAAGTATAAAATAAACGATAATATAAATATCTATTCTCAATTTGTTTTAGATGAATTTTCTTTAAATGATATAAAAGCAGGAAACAAAAGTTGGAAAAATAAATTTGGTTATCAATTAGGAGTAAAGTATTATAATGCTTTTAAAGTAAAAGATTTAATGCTTCAGTTTGAATATAATCAAGTAAGACCATACACATATTCTCATAATACAGTTGTTTTAAATTATGCACATAACAATCAGCCAATGGCACATTTATGGGGAGCAAATTTTAGAGAAGCTATCCTAATAGCACGTTATAATTATAAGCGTTGGCTAGGTGAAGCAAAGTTAGTTGGGGGAATTAGAGGATTAGATTACAATAACGGAACAGATAACTTTAGTTATGGAGGAAACGTATACCAAGATTATGACGATAGACCTTTTGATTCTGGAGTAGAAATAGGTCAAGGGATAAAAACAACCACAATTAATGCGAGTGCTCAAATAGGCTATTTGGTAAATCCTGCGTCTAATTTAAAAGCATTTGTAAACGTAAATTACAGAAATTTTAATCCAGAATCAGAAACATTATCTGCGTTTAATAATAGTACAGTTTGGTTTAATTTTGGAGTTAGAGCTGACTTGTTTAATTGGTATTCTGATTTTTAGAAACTATCTAGAAAAGTTTTAATAAAAAACCACAATTTTAAAAATTGTGGTTTTTTTATGTCAAATTCCTATTAAGGCGTATCTTTGCACCAGCAAAAAACAAACCTATATTTTGAATACTAACGTTTTAAAAGAAGTGAAACCTTCAATTATTTCAGATTTTAAAGAAATCACTAAAATGCGTTTAGCATTAAGTGTTGTTTTTTCATCTGTAGCAGGATATTTTTTAGGTGCAGAAGCAATTAATTGGACTACGGTTTTGTTATTAAGTTTAGGAGGCTATTTTATGGTTGGAGCAAGTAATGCATTTAATCAAATTATAGAAAAAGATTTA
Source organism: Aurantibacter sp. (assembly GCF_042094015.1). Classification (NCBI taxonomy): domain Bacteria; kingdom Pseudomonadati; phylum Bacteroidota; class Flavobacteriia; order Flavobacteriales; family Flavobacteriaceae; genus Aurantibacter; species Aurantibacter sp. The sequence continues at coordinate 26,599 of NZ_JBELDZ010000013.1, forward strand.
GACGCGTTAATGAATCGTACAAAAAATCGACCAATTCCTGCGGGAAGAATGTCGGTTACATCTGCATTTGTAATTGCTACAGTTTTTACTTTATTAGGTTTAATAATTCTTTATAATATAAATAAGCAAACAGCCTTATTTGGTGCAATTTCAATCTTTTTATATACTTGTGCATATACGCCATTAAAAACAAAAACACCTTTGGCTGTTTTTGTAGGTGCAATTCCGGGCGCAATTCCATTTATGTTAGGTTGGGTTGCGGCTACAGATAATTTTGGTATTGAGCCAGGTACTTTATTTGCTTTGCAATTTTTTTGGCAATTCCCACATTTTTGGGCAATAGGTTGGTTTTTATTTGAAGATTATAAACGTGGCGGCTTTTTTATGTTGCCAACAGGAAAACAAGATAAAGGTACTGCGGTGCAAGTTATAATGTATACAATTTGGACTATTTTAGTTTCTATTGTCCCTGTGTTTGGAGTTACAGGAGAACTTAAGTTAACTATAATAGCTGCAATAATTGTCTTTTTACTAGGATTAGTTATGTTGTATTACGCTTTAAGATTATTTAAAGAGCGAAGTGTTAAAGCAGCTAGACAATTAATGTTAGCAAGTGTTATTTATATTTCATTAATACAAATTGTTTACGTTTTAGATAAATTTATAAGATAATCATGGATTTAACAGAAGGAACATTACAAGAGAAAACAAATAGATCAAAAAAAATGATGATGTACTTTGGTATAGCATCTTTAATTATGTCTTTTGGAGGATTAACAAGTGCTTTTATAGTAAGTAGTTCTAGACCAGATTGGTTAGTAGATTTTAAAATGCCAACAGCTTTTATAATTAGTGTATTTGTAATTTTAGCAAGTAGTATTACATTATTTGTAGCAAGACAAGGATTAAAACAAGGCAATAAAAATTTAACAACCACTATGTTGTTACTTACTTTTGCTTTGGGAATTTACTTTGTAATAAATCAATTTAACGGATTCTCTGAAATTATTGAGATGGGTTATAACTTTACTGGTCCAACTAGTAATGTTACAATGTCTTATATCTATTTAATAGCTATGGTGCATATTGCACACGTTGTAGCAGGATTAATTTGTTTGTTAGTTGTAATTTATAATCATTTTAAACAAAAGTATACGGCAGATGAAATGACTGGCTTTGAAGTCGCTGCTATTTTTTGGCATTTTGTAGATATACTTTGGGTTTACCTATTTTTGTTTTTATATTTTATGGCTTAATAGCTACCGCTTAAAAATTGAGATATACCTTTAATTACGCGTAGTTTTTAACACAATTTTAAAAATTACGATTCTATGTTTCTTTTGAAAAATAAAATGATTATTTTTGTTAAATATTCACGAACCAATTAACGATATATGAGTACTACAGTTGCAACTGCTGGAACAGAAGGGAAGACTTGGTCTGGAGGAAATGAACCTCTAAGAGCTAGTTATGGTAAAATGATGATGTGGTTTTTCATTCTTTCTGATGCTTTAACGTTTTCAGGCTTTTTAGCCGCTTACGGATTTTCAAGATTTAAATTTATTAAAGAATGGCCAATAGCCGATGAGGTGTTTACGCACATACCATTCTTTCATGGGAATTTCCCAATGATTTATGTTGCGTTTATGACGTTTGTATTAATTATGTCTTCTGTAACTATGGTATTAGCAGTAGATGCAGGACATCACTTAAAACAACAAAAAGTTGCTGTTTATATGTTCTTAACCATTATTGGTGGGATTATATTTGTTGGTTCTCAAGGTTGGGAATGGGCAACATTTATAAAAGGAGAATATGGAGCTATACAAACTAAAGGTGGAAATATCTTACAGTTTGTTGAAGAAGTAGAAGTTGATGGTAAAAAAGATTTTAAGCGTATAGCTATTTCAGATTTTACTACTGCAGCTGCTACAGAACGTGTACAACACGAAAATAAAAATGGACTTTGGTTTGTTGGCGAAGGATCTTTACCAGAATTTCAAATGTCTGATGTTGTTGAGGGAATAAAATCTCATCCAAATGTTTACGTTCGTACTCAAGAAATAAAAGATGGTAAAAAACTAGTTTTATCTCGCGAGGCTTCTGTAGAAACCATAACTAAAAATGGAGTTCGTACTGTTCACGGTGCTAATTTGGAAGTTAATGAATATGGTTCGCCTTTATTTGGAGATTTCTTTTTCTTTATTACTGGTTTTCACGGATTTCACGTTTTTTCTGGAATTATAATTAATATCATTATTTTCTTTAATGTTGTTATTGGAACTTATGAAAGACGTAAGAGTTACGAAATGGTTGAAAAAGTTGGTCTTTACTGGCACTTTGTAGATTTAGTTTGGGTATTTGTATTTACATTCTTCTACTTAGTATAATTAAAAATTATTTTCATTTCGATTATTAATGTCGGAATCTAAAAAGCATATAAAATGGCACACGAACATAAATTAGCAATATTTAGAGGATTATTGAAATTCAAATCTAACACTCAAAAAATTTGGGGTGTATTAATCTTCTTATCTTTAATTACAGCAGTAGAAGTTGTTTTAGGTATTTACAAGCCAGAATCTTTAGAAGGTCAAATTTTAGGGATGAAAGGTTTAAATTGGATATTTATTATCTTAACATTAGTAAAAGCTTACTACATTACTTGGGATTTTATGCATATGCGTGATGAAACTGTTGGATTAAGACGTGCAGTTGTTTGGACAGGGATTTTCTTAATCTGTTACTTAATATTCATATTATTACAAGAAGGTGGATATGTTTTTAATGTTTATCAAGACGGTTTTATTAAGAGAGATTTTTAAATAAAAAATATACTTATACTTAGGTGTAAAAATTAGAGTTAAAAAGGTGGTTTAATTAAGCCACCTTTTTTATTTTTGTACTATGCAAAAAAAAACTATTAAACGTAATCTTGTTTTAGGAATTTTATTCTTTCTTCCTGTCACTTTTTTATTGTTTTTATATCCGGCAAAACATAATTATATACCTCTGGAGATTGTAAAGACAGATGTTTTAGATGTAACAAATTTACTTTCAAATAAAGATGACTCAGTTCAGTTAAAAGATAATATTACCGTTTTAAATTTTATTGGTAATAATCCCGAAAATTATATTACTGAAGCCTCTAATCTTAAAGAGTTAGTTTACGATAAATTTACAGGTTTTAAAAAGTTTCAAATTGTAACGTTAGTTCCAGTTGAAGCAAAAGAAAAAGCAGAACGCTTACGTAAAGAATTAACTAAGTACAAACCTTTAGAGTACTGGAAGTTTGTTTATGCATCTCAAGAAGATATAAATAAGTTATTTAGTACATTGAGAACTTCTAAATATTTAAATTTTGAAGGTTTTGTGAGCGAAGTTTATGTTATTGATAAAGAGTTAAATCAACGTGGTAGATTAGATGATAGATCTAAAGTTGAAATAAAAAAAGAAGCTCAGGTTTATCCATTAACATCTTATAATATGTCTGAAGTTGCTGTGCTTAAAAATAAAATGAGCGAAGATGTTAGAGTTATTTTTACAGAATATAGACAAAAACGTAAAGGAGAGTTTAATTCAACAACACGAAGAGCAGACGATTTAAAAGCGAATTAATTATGAAAAAATCTAACTATTCTTACATTGGTATAGCGTTTATTATTTTGCTTTTTGGAATTATTTTTGTCCCTAAAATTGTAGATCGTATAAAAAACAAAGACGTTACTAGAGATGGCTCTAGAAGTTTCGATGTCTCTAAAGAAACGTTTACTAAAGTAGCTTCAGATTTAGAGTATTTAGTAATAAATGGTAATCGTAAAAAAGTTCCAGAATTTAGTTTTATAGATCAAAATGGTAAGACGATAACTAATAAAGATTATTTAGGTAAAGTTTATATTGTAGAATTTTTCTTTACTACGTGTCCTACAATTTGCCCAAGGATGAATCGTAACCTAGTTTCTATTCAAGATAAATTAAAAGATTTAAACGAGTTTAAAGATTTTGGAGTTGCGTCTTTTTCTATAATGCCAGAAACAGATACGCCAGAAGTTTTAAAAACCTATGCAGACAACTATGGAGTAGAAAATCCTAATTGGCATATGTTAACCGGGAAATCTAAATACGAAGTTTATGATTTGTCTAATGTAGGGTTTAATATTTTTGTAGATACAGAAAATTTTGAACATTCAGGAGATTTTGCTTTAGTAGATAAACAAGGTTATTTAAGGTCTCGAAAAGACAATTTTGGTAATCCTAAAATATTTTATAAAGGGATAATATCAGAACAAGAAAAAATAGACGAAGACGGAAACGAGCAAGAAATAACAATGCTTGTTGAGGATATAAAAAGTTTACTAAAAGAATAAATAATTGATGTCTGGTTTACGCAGTCTAAACCTTTTAATAAAATTTAGGAAAGTTTAATAACTATTAAAAACTTAATAATGGAAAACATAAAAAACGAACAAAAATATAATAAATGGATTGTAGCACTTTCAGTTATTATACCATTAGCAGTAGCACTGCTATTTAGAGTTAATCTTAAAGATTTAGGTTTTGATGTTGTACCACTAACTTTTTTGCCGCCAATTTACGCAACCGTAAATGGTTTAACAGCTATAATTTTAGTTTTAGCTGTAATGGCAATAAAAAAAGGTAATAGAGTTTTACATGAGCGCTTAGTTAAAGTCGCTATAGCGTTGTCTATTTCTTTTTTATTAATGTATATCGCTTATCACATGACAAGTGATTCTACTAAGTTTTTGGGAGAAGGATTAATTAAATATGTGTATTACTTTATTTTAATTACACATATTGTTTTGTCAATAGCAGTTATTCCATTCGTGTTAATCACATTTGTTCGTGGAATAACTAATAACATAGAAGGTCATAAAAAAATAGCAAAAATAACATTTCCTTTATGGTTGTATGTTGCTATTACAGGAGTTGTGGTTTATATAATGATTTCACCTTATTACGTGTAAAACTAGAAATTCTATTTTTTTAATGTCTATTCGGGTGCATTCTAGAACTATGTCTTATGAATAATAAATTAATACTTTTTGTTACAGTTTTACTTTTTACTCTTAAAAGTAGTGCGCAATGCGCTATGTGTAGAGCTGTACTAGAAAGCGAAGAGGGACAGTCTACCGCAAAGGGAATAAACGATGGTATTGTTTATTTAATGATAATACCTTATGTGTTATTTTTTGGATTTGCTTATTTTATGTACAAAAAGTATAATAAGAAGTCTAATTAAATTTTTTAACAAATTTTTGGTAAAAAGACTGTAACAAATTTAGTCCTTTGTAGTCTAATTGGTATTGATAGTAAAAAATCAATGCTAAAAACCACTAATTATGCTAAAAATAAGTAAGCTTCACAAGTCTTATCCAATTGGAGATTCTAGTCTTCATGTATTAAAAGGGATTGATCTTTCTGTTGAAAGTGGAGAAATGGTTGCCATTATGGGGTCTTCTGGGTCAGGTAAATCTACACTATTAAATATTATTGGTATGTTAGATGAAGCTGATGAAGGCGAATATGTTTTAGATAACGTCCCAATAGTTAATCTAACCGAAAAAAAGGCAGCTATTTATAGAAATAAATTTCTAGGATTTATTTTTCAATCTTTTAATTTGATAAATTATAAAAATGCAGTAGAAAATGTTGCACTTCCATTGTATTATCAAGGTTTAAAGAGAAAAGAGAGAATAGAAAAAGCAATGTTTCATTTAGGGAAAGTAGGTTTAGCAGATTGGGCTAAGCATTTGCCAAATGAATTATCTGGTGGACAAAAACAACGTGTGGCCATTGCAAGAGCATTAGCAGCAAACCCTAAGTTATTATTGGCAGATGAGCCAACTGGAGCATTAGATACAAAAACCTCTCATGAAATTATGGAGTTTATTCAATCTCTGAACGATGAAGGGAAAACCATACTTATGGTAACACATGAAGAAGATATCGCTAGTATGTGTAAGCGTATTGTTAGGTTAAAAGATGGTGTTATTATGGAAGATAAATTTGTAACCCAAGTAAGAGCCTCTCAATATGTTTGATATAGATCTATGGCGAGAAATATTTCAGAGTATAAATAAAAATAGAACTAGAAGCTTGTTGTCTGGTTTTACGGTAGCATTTGCCATACTTTTATTTGTTATACTTTTTGGAATTGCAAATGGTTTGAAAAATACATTTGCAGAAGCATTTGTAGACGACGCGACTAATTCTATCTTTGTTTATACAGGCTTTACCACTAAAGCTCATAAAGGCTTACAAGCAGGTAGAAAGATTCAGCTTAAAAACGAAGACCAAGATTTTATTTTAGATGAATATGGTAATAAGGTACAATACATTACATCTAGAATATATAAAAATGTAAGCGCTTCATTCAAAAATGAACAAAATAATTACCAATTAAGAGCGGTAAATCCAGATCATCAGTTTTTAGAAAAAACAAATGTAGTAACTGGTAGGTATATTAATCAATCAGATATTATTAATAAAACAAAAGTAGTCGTTATAGGTCGTTTAGTCGATGAAGATTTGTTTCTAAAAACTACCCCATTAGGAAAGTATATAAATCTAAATGGAATACAATATAAAGTAGTAGGAATTTTTGAAGATGATGGAGGTGATAATGAAGAACGTATGATTTATATGCCATTAACAACTGCTCAACAGATTTATGGTAATAACGATTATGTGGATCAAATTAATCTAACCTATAATCCTGAGTTGGATTTTGATCAAGCTCTAGGGTTTTCAAGATCATTAACAGAGAAATTAAAAGATAGATTTAGTGTTTCTCCAATAGATCAACGTGCTATTCGTGTTAGAAATTTAGCAAACGAATCTCAACAAGTTAATCAAATGACTGGTGCTTTAGGTGTTATAATAGTTATTATTGGCTTCGGAACTTTAATTGCTGGAGTAGTTGGTATTAGTAATATAATGATTTTTATTGTTAAAGAACGTACCAAAGAGATTGGAGTTCGTAAGGCTTTAGGTGCTTCACCAAAATCTATTGTGTCTTTGATACTAATTGAGTCTATAATTATTACTACAATTGCTGGTTATATAGGCTTATTGTTAGGTGTTGGAGTTTTGGAATTGGTTACACCAGTTTTAAAAGAATATTTTATTAAGGATCCAGGCGTGAGTACTACATTGGTTATTTCTGCAACTATTACGTTAATTATAGCAGGAACAATTGCTGGTTATTTACCTGCGAAAAAGGCCTCACAGATAAAACCTATTGTAGCACTAAGAGACGATTAATTATGATGTTTTTATTTGAAAGAGATACATGGCAAGAAGTTTATGATAGTTTAACTAAAAATAAGCTTAGATCAATACTGACTATGATTGGTGTTTGGTGGGGGATTTTATTACTGATCGGTCTTTTAGGAGCAGCAAGAGGTCTAGAAAATTCGTTTAACAGGTTATTTGGAGATTTTGCTACTAATAGTGTTTTTGTTTGGGGACAATCTACAAGCAAACCATTTAAAGGTTTTCAAGAAGGTAGAATGGTAAACCTTACATTAACAGATGCTAAAAAAATTGAAGAAAATGTTGAAGGAATAGAGTTTGTAGTTCCAAGAAATCAAAACTCTAGTTTAGTGGTGAGAAATTTTCAATCTGGTACCTTTTCTGTAAATGGAGATTATCCATTGTTAGATAAGGTACAAAAAAAGAAATTAATTCACGGGAGATTTTTAAATCAATCTGATATAGATGATAATAAGAAAGTAGCTGTAATATCAGAAGATATTTATTTACAATTATTTGAAAAAGATGCAGATGTAATCGGAGAATATATTCAAATTAATAGTATTAATTTTAGAGTTATTGGAATGTTTAAAAACGGAAATCAAAATATGGGTCCAACTAGTGATTTACATATTCCGTTTACTACATTTCAACAAATATATAATCAAGGAGAAAGAATTGGTTGGATGATGCTAACAGGGAAACCTGAAGCAGATATTAAACAAGTAGAAGAAGATGCAAAATTATTATTAAAGAATTTGAATAAAGTACATCCTGAAGATAAACGTGCTTTTGGAAGCTTTAATTTAGGGAAAGAATTTGCTAAAATAACTGGTTTTTTAACTGGAATGCAGTTTTTAACTTGGTTTGTAGGTATAGCCACTTTAATAGCTGGAGTATTTGCAATTGGAAATATTTTATTAATTACCGTTAAAGAGCGAACTAAAGAAATAGGTGTTCGTAGGGCTTTAGGTGCTACTCCATTTGAAATTAAAAGACAAATTATTGTTGAAGCGGTTTTTTTAACCTTATTAGCTGGTTTATTAGGTATAATAACTGGTGGTTGGATCTTAATAGCAATAGATTCAGCTTTTGGTCAAGGGTCAGATGCGGTATTAGTAAATGCATCAGTTTCCATTGCTGTGGTTTTTGTAGCCTTAATTATATTAGTTGTTTTAGGTAGTTTAATTGGATTAATTCCTGCATTTAAAGCTACAAGTATAAAACCAATAGAAGCTTTAAGAGAAGAATAAAGATAAAAAATCAATAAATAGAATAGAACAACCAAAAATAAATACAATGAAAAAAGCACTTAAATTCACTTTAATTATAGGTTTAGCAGTAGCCTTAATTGCAGTTTTAATTTACTTTAAAAATGCAAACTCAAAATCTGTAGAGGAGTTTAAAACATCTCAACCATTTTTCACTTCTATTAACACAAAAACTGTAGCTACTGGAAAACTAAATCCAGAGGAAGAAATAGAGTTAAAACCCCAAATAGGTGGTATTATAGATAAGATTTTTGTAGAAGAAGGAGACATTGTAGAAAAAGGCGATTTAATTGCTAAAATTAGAGTTGTTCCTAACGAACAAAGTTTAGTTGGTGCAAATAGCCAAATTAATACTGCAAAATTAGCTTACAATAATGCTAAAACTTTATACGATAGAAATAAAGCTTTATTTGAAAAAGGTGTAATTTCTAAACAAGATTTTGAAAATAGCGAATTATCTTTAAATCAATCTAACGAATCATATAGGCAAGCTCAAAATAATTATCAGATTATTAAAAAGGGTTCTCTTTCTGGTGGTGGATCAGCAAATACAAGTATTACAGCTCAAATTTCTGGGACTGTTCTTGAAATTCCAGTTCGTGAAGGAGACCAAGTAGTAGAGTCTAATAGTTTTAATGCAGGAACAACTATAGCAACTATTGCTGATATGGGAAAAATGATTTTTGAAGGAAAAGTTGACGAAGCTGAAGTTGGAAAAATTGAAGAAGGGAAAGCTATTAAGGTAATTCTTGGCGCAATAAATGAAAAAGAGTTTCCTGCAAAACTAACATTTGTAGCTCCAAAAGGAAATGAAGTAAATGGAGCAGTACAATTTACAATTAAAGCAGATGTAGAAGTGGAACAGTCTACAAAAATTAGAGCTGGTTATAGCGCAAATGCAGAAATAGAATTAGAGCAAAAAGATAGTGTAATGGTTATAAAAGAATCATTATTACAGTTTAATCGTTTCACAGAAAAACCATTTGTAGAGATTGAAACAAGCACTGGCAAATTCGAAAAGAAAGATGTAGAACTAGGTCTTTCTGATGGGATTAATGTAGAGATTACTGAAGGTGTAAAAGAAGAGGATAAAATAAAAGTTTGGAACAAAGCTTCAAAAGACGATAATGATGAAGAAGAAGAATAAAATTTTATTAGTATTAGCGCTGTGCTTTAGTTTTACAATTTATGCGCAAAACAAACAGTGGACTTTGCAAGAAGCTGTTGAGTATGCACTTCAGAATAATATATCTGTAAAGCAAAGTCAAAATGCAATTTTGTCTGGAGAACAAGATGTAATTGCTGCAAAAGGACAATTTTTACCAACTTTAAGTTTTAGTACTAATTATAATTTAAATATAGGGACAGAGCAATTGTTTGCTGGTCAATTTGTAGATAGAACATCTAACACTATTAGTTTAGGTGCAGGAATTAATCAAACCATATTTAATGGTTTTAGAACTCTAAATCTCTATAAGCAATCTAAACTAAGTAACGAAATTAATCAGTTAGAGTTAGCAAGAATTCAAGACGATATTTCATTAAATGTTGTAAACGCTTATTTGAATATTTTATTTAATAAAGAAAACTTAGATGCAGCAATAATTCAATTAGGCTTTTCAAAAAAACAATTTGATCAAGTAAAAGAATTGGTGGATGCAGGTGTTCAGCCAAGAGCAAATATGTTAGATACAGAAGCTAATGTTTTTCAAGAAGAACAAAATGTAACGGTTGCAAAAAATAATTATGATTTATCTTTGCTATCTATGGCGCAATTATTACAACTGCCAGTTGCTAATTTTGATGTGCAAATTATTGATGTAAATCAACCAAGTTCTAATGTTTTATATGAAAATATTCAGCCAATATTAGACTATGCCTATAAAAATAGAAATGAAGTGAAATTAGCTGAAAAGCAAATTGAAAATGCAGCGCTTTCTACAGAGATATCAAAATCAGGTTATTACCCTTCTTTGACTGGGAATTATAATTATGGGTCTAATGCGTTTTATACTAATCTAACAAATTTGGAGAACTCGTTTTTTACACAAATTAGCGATAATAAAGGTCATGGATTTGGACTTAGATTAAGTGTTCCTATTTTTTCTCAATTTCAAAACCGTACAAGTGTAGCTAAATCAAAGATACAAGAGGAGAATGCTAAATTGAACTTAGATCAAGCTAAACTAACTTTAGAGTCTAATATACAAAGAGCTTTTACAGATGCAAAAGCATCTTATAGGACTTTTGAAGCTTCTAAAAAAGCACTTTTAGCTCAAGAGTTGGCTTTACAAAATGCACAAGATAGATATAATCTAGGAGCATTTAATGCTTTCGATTTAGAGCAAACGCGTTTAAGGTTTGTAAATGCACAAACAGCATCAATTAATGCAAAGTACGATTTTGTGTTTAAAACAAAAGTATTAGATTTTTATCTTGGTAAACCAATAACACAATAATATTTTGGCTTATATATTAAGTATAGAAACATCTACAACAAATTGCTCAGTCTCACTATCTAAAAATGGTGAGACTTTGCTGTTAAAAGAGAATTATGGAAATGGTTATTCTCATGCAGAAAGATTACATCTTTACATAGAAGAGGTTTTAGAGCAAGCTAGTATAGGAAAATCAGAATTAAATGCAATTGCAGTTGGTAAAGGTCCTGGATCTTACACAGGTTTGCGTATTGGTGTTTCTGCGGCAAAAGGTTTGTGTTATGCTTTAAATATACCATTAATTTCAATTTCTACCTTAGAATCTTTAGCGCATCAAGTTAAGATAGACTCTGGTTTAATTGTGCCAATGTTAGATGCAAGACGTATGGAAGTGTATTCCGCAGTATATTCTTTTGAGTTAAAAGAAAAAAGAGAGGTTAAAGCCCAGGTTTTAGATCAAAACTCATTTTTAAATGAGTTACAAAATCAAAAAGTAGTTTTTATTGGAAATGGTGTAGAAAAAATGAAAACATTATTGAAATCTAAAAACGCAATATTTATTGATGATAAATTACCTTCAGCAAATCAAATGAGTAGTTTAGCATATAAAAAATTTGCATCTAAAATGTTTGAAGATGTTGCCTATTTTGAACCTTACTATTTAAAAGACTTTGTTGCTATAAAGCCTAAACCAAAAGTTTAAAATTTGGTATTATAAATAAAAACACCTAAGTTCAATGAACTTAGGTGTTTTTATTTATAGAAATAGATTTTTTTATCCTTCTTTTTGTATTTCAACACTATGAGGGTAAGGAATTTCAATTCCAGCAGCATCAAGTGCTTCTTTTGTTTGTTCTGTAATATCAAAATAGACGTCCCAATAATCATCGGAAGTAGACCAAGGACGTACAGCAAAGTTAACAGAGCTATCTGCTAATTCACTAACGTTTACTGTTGGTGCAGGATTTTTTAATACTTTAGGATGATTGTTTAAAACACTCATTAAAACCTCTTTGGTTTTCTTTATATCGGAATCATAACCAACTCCAAAGGTTAAATCAACTCTACGTGTACCTTCTGTAGAATAATTAATAATATTTCCGTTAGATAAAGAACCATTAGGGATAATGATTTCACGATTAGATAACCCAGTTAGTTTAGTAGTGAAGATTTCAATTTCTTTAACAACTCCAACTTCGCCTTGAGCTTCAATTAAATCTCCAATTTTAATAGGTTTAAAAATCATTATTAAAACGCCGCCAGCAAAATTACCTAAACTACCTTGTAATGCCATTCCAATAGCTAAACCTGCGGCTGCTAAAATTGCTGCAAAAGAAGTGGTCTCAATACCAAGTGTGCCTAATACAACTAATATTAAAACAATTTTTAAGATCCAACTTAAAAGGTTAAGTAAGAATTTTTTTAAACTAGCTTCATAATCTTTTTTATCCATCACATTGCTAACTCCTTTAAGAGCATTTTTTATAATCCAAGATCCAATAATCCAAATTAAAAAAGCAGCAATCACTTTAGGTCCAAAATCTATAATTATCTCGTAACCTTTATCAATCCATTTTTGTAATTCCATAAAATTTATTTTCTAATATAATTAAGTGTCAAACTTAATAAATTTGTTTGATATAATTCTTTTTTTTACCCAAATGCTCTTTTTTGAATTTGACATCAAAAACATTGAAAGTATACACTTAATCGTTTTTTGTTGTTGTTTGCTCTATAAAATAAGATGGTGTTACAACTTAAAAAGTTATATTTGTAAGTAAAATTGCTTTTTGTTAATCATTTTGAAAACATTATTATGAAAAAAAAATTACTTATTTGTTTTTTGGTATTTAACTCATTCCTAATGTATTCTCAAGATGTTTCTATGCAGAACGGTACATTTAATCAATGTACTGGTGTTTTTACAGATTCAGGATCTGGAGGAAATTACGGTAATGATGAGAATTTTACAATAACAATTTGCCCAGACACATCAGGAACAGTGATGTCTTTAGACTTTACAAGTTTTAGCACACAGGCAAATGCAGATATTTTAACTATTTATGATGGTGATTCTACTGCTTCTCCAGTTTTGGGAACTTATTCAGGCGGACCAACAAGCTCTCCAGGTTTAGTTATAGCTTCTCCAACAAATACTTCAGGTTGTCTTACAATAAATTTTACGAGTGATGCAAGTGTTAATTCTGTTGGTTGGACAGCAGATATTCAGTGTGCTGCACCTTGTCAAACTATAACTCCTTCAATAGATAGTACAAGTCCAGTGGCTCAAGCATCAGGAATTGTAGAGGTTCCAGTTGGTGTTAATGTCGATTTTTTTGGAAGTGCGATATTTTCAGATTCTCCAGCTAACGCTAATTATAATTGGGATTTTGGTACAGGTGCAGATGCAAATACGCAAAATGCAAGTTTTACCTATCCTACTTCGGGATCGTTTACTGTTACATATACAGTTTCAGATGATAATCCTCTAGGGTGTTCAGAGAGTGTTCAGATTGAAGTATTGGTTTTAGAAGCAATTATTACCTCAAACAATGCTGCTTTTCCTGAGTCAAGTTTTTCTATTGAAGAACTAATTGATCAGGTTTTAGTTTCTGGAGGTTGTTCAGGTGTTAGTAATTTTAGTTCACAAGTTTTTGGTCAACCAGATGACCTAGTTACAAAAAGTTATGGTTACTTTACTCAAGGTGGAGCTTTAGGATTTCCTTTTGAAAGAGGAATTATTTTGTCTACTGGTAATGCTAGTTTGGCAGGTAATACAGTTAGAGGGGTTAGAAACGATGTTGGTAATGGACAAGGTGGAGATGTTGATTTGGAAACAGCTTTAGGTCAAACAGGAACTAATGATGCAACTTTTGTTAAGTTTGATTTTGTGCCAACAGGAGATAATATAAGTTTTAGATATATAATGGCTTCAGAAGAGTATGATGGAGGTACAGAGTGTAATTTTGCTGATAGTTTTGCCTTTTTGTTGCGAGAAGTTGGTACTCCTGCTTATCAAAATTTGGCAGTGCTTCCAGATGGTACGCCTGTAAGTGTATTGAATATAAATAATGCCCCTGGATGTCTGTCTAATCCTGCCTTTTTTGAAGGTTATACTGTTGGTCAGACAAATTATAATGGAAGAACTAAGGTTTTAACAGCATCAGCTAATGTGGTTGCTGGAACAACTTATGAAATAAAATTAGTCGTTGCTGACCAGGGAGATTCAGCTTGGGATTCTGCAATTTTTTTAGAAGCAGGAAGTTTTAATTTGGGAGGAGATTTAGGAGATGATATTACTATTGCTGCTGGAAATTCTACTTGTTTAGGAAATTCGTTAACTTTAGACACACAAGCAGATTCTACAGTGCCACATATTTGGTATTTTAATGGAGTAGAAATTATAGGAGAAGTAAGTTCAACTATAGATGTTTCTAATGCAGGAATATATTCAGTAGATGTTATTTTTGACGTTACTTGTACAGCTAATGATGAAATTGTTGTAGAGTTTGTAACTCCAGCAACAGTTGGGGTATTAGATAACTTAACAGAATGTTCTCAAAATGCAACAGAAGAGTTTGATTTATCTGTAAATACACCACTAGCCTTAGGAACACAATCTATAACAGAATATTCGGTAAGCTACCATATTAGCCAATTAGATGCGGATAACGATGCTAATCCTATTCCAAATCCAACAATTTTTTCTGGTACAGATGGACAAATTATTTATGTAAGAGTTGAAGATGTCTCTACACAAAGTTGTTTTGTAACCGACACTTTTACTCTAAGTTTAAATGGTACTACTACAGAAGTAGTAGCTGATTTGGTACTTTGCGATGATAATTCTTCTGGCGATGGTTTTGAGTTTTTTAATTTAGAATCTCAAACTGCAACTGTTCTAGGGACTCAGTCAGCTGCCGATTACACAGTTACATATCATTTAACACAAGCAGGAGCAGATGCTAATACCGGAGTTTTAGTTAGTCCATACCAAAACACAAGTAATCCTCAAAGAGTATTTATAAGGGTTGAAAACAATGTTTCTCAGTCTTGTTTTTCAACAACATTTTTTGATTTAATTGTTAATGATCTTCCAACAATAGTTGCAATTCCAGATTATGAATTATGTGATAATGATATCGATGGAAGCAATACAAATGGTTTTGTAGAATTTGATTTAACGACATTAGATGCTACTGTTATTAATGGTCAGGCAAATACTCAAGTTATTTATTTTGAAGATTTTACGGATGCAAATAACAACATAAATCCTATACTAAATCCAAATACCTACACAAATACAACAGCAAATACTCAAGAGCTTTTTGTAAGATTAACAAATATGGTAACTTTATGTAGTCAGGTTACAAGTTTTAATATAGTTGTTAATCCAATCCCAGTTTTAATTAATGCAACTTTGGTTCAATGTGATGAAGATGGAGTGCCAGATGGTTTTACAGTATATAATTTAAATGAAGGTAACGAAAACGTAATTACAACAGGAGTTGTGGGAGATTATTTGTTTGAACATTACTTGAATTTAGCAGATGCTCAGGCTCAAGCGAATGTTCTAGCTTCAAGTCCTTTTACTAATACTGTAAATCCTCAAACAATAATAATTAGAGTTCAAAACAACACTTCAGGTTGTGTTAATTATGCAGAGATAACTTTAGATGTTACAGCAACAGATATTAGCGGTGCAGATTTAGATGAATGTGATGATGATTATGATGGTTTTGTAGAGTTTGATTTAACCGAAGCAGATGCCATAATACTTGCCTCTTTGCCGCCTGGTTTAACGGTAGATTATTATGAATCTACTATTGATGCTCAATTAGAGCAAAATCAACTTCCTGATAATTACACTAATACAGTTCCATTTCTTCAAACTATTTTTGTTCGTGTAGAAAATGCTAACGATTGTTTTGGAATAAGCTCTATAGATTTAACAGTTAACCCTTTGCCCCAAAACAATTTAATAAACGATTTTACACTTTGTAGTGATACTCCAAATGCAGCGGTAGTAGATTTAAGTCAATTTGATTCTGACATTTTAGGAACACAGAACCCTTTAGATTTTACAATAGCTTATTTTGAAAATCAATCAGATGCAAATGCAAATTCTAATGCACTTACTAATCCATTCACAACAAGTTCTAATAGTCAAAATTTCTTTGTTAGAGTTACTAATAATGTAACGGGATGTTTTATAACTACAATAAATTTTACAGTAAACTTTAACCCTAATCCATTATCAGTTCCACCAACGTCCTTAGAAGTTTGTGATGATACAGTTCCAGATGGATTTACAATTATAGATTTAAACGTAAAAAACACTGAGATTACAGGAGGCAATACAGATTATGCTGTCACTTATTATTTAACATTAATGGATGCGGAAAATGAAATAAACCCATTGCCAATTC